>NZ_JAAHHU010000414.1:0-3694 GCF_010672095.1 Moorena sp. SIO3I6
CAGAAAGGTTATATATCACTGTGGGAACTGTCAAAACTCATGTCCGAAATATCTTGAATAAACTCTGTGCGGATGACCGTACCCAAGCAGCTGTCCGTGCCCTCCGCTCTGGCTTAGTTATTTGAGATTATACCATAGAGTAACCTTTGACAGTTATAAGGTTAGTTGGTTGAAGGTTGTTCGCGTAGCGTGGCCAATAGGCCAAGGTTGAAGGTTGAAGGTTGAAGGTTGAAGGTTGTTCGCGTAGCGTGGCCAATAGGCCAAGGTTGAAGGTTGAAGGTTAGTTGGTTGAAGGTTAGTTGGTTGAAGGTTATTAGGTTGAAGGTTAGTTGGTTGAAGGTTATTAGGTTGTTCGCCCTAGGGGTCCGGTGTAGGGTAGGTTGAACATTAGAGCCTTAACAACTCAAAGCCGGATGTATAATTTGCAACCTATAACTGGCAAGCTGTAACCTTCAACCTACCCTACGGGAACGCCAAAGGCGAACAACCTTGGCCTTTCGGCCACCCGTGCGCGTTCAACCTGTAACCTTCAACCTGTAACCTTCAACCTGTAACCTTCAACCTGTAACCTTCAACCTGTAACCTTCAACCTGTAACCTTCAACCTGTAACCTTCAACCTGTAACCTTCAACCAACCTTAAACCTTCAACCAACCTTAAACCTTCAACCCAAATGACTATCAAGGTCTACCTTGCTCCCATCTAGCGATCGCTTCTTGGGCAGCCCCATAGTAAGGGGTATCTTTTGGGACTAATTTTGCTGTGTTAATTGCGGAGAGAAACTTGCCTCGCGAGGCACGGGACTTAGCAATCCCATAAATCTTATCGCTAGCTTGAGCAATTAACGCTTGTGCTGTGGCATACTTCGGTTGACCCGGTGGAATCTTACGCAGGGTTGCGATCGCACGATTATAACTAGACGCTTGATTACGTTGGACTTGTTTGATGGCTGTTTGGATAGTCTGTTGATTCTGAGACTTCTGTTGAGAGAGAATTTGCCACTTTTTAATGGCATCGTTAGCCAAAGGATAGACAGAAGGGTTATCTTTAGGAACTAGCTGGGCAGCTGCGATCGCTCCTTCAAAATCACTTTTTTTTGCCCGTTTCGTGGCTAGAGCCAAAATTGACTGACTCCAACGAGTGATATATTTTTGTGTCTGCTCATAAAGAGGATCCCCAGGTTTTACCTGACGGGCAATTGCGATCGCATCGCTATACACAGATGCCTGTTTCGGTTCAACTAATTGTCTTGCCTGGTCCAAAGCTGCTTGATTCGCCTTGATCAGACTCGGTTCCAGGGATTTCTGTGGTTTAGTTTCCAGGGGTTTACTCTTAGAATTTGGCAAGGGAGCTGGAGTTGCCTGGGATTTTGACGCTGTAGGCAATGTTACTGGGGAATTCCTGACCTTAGTAGTCTCTGGTAATGTGGTAGTTAATGTGCTAGTGTCTGTTTCTTTAATCACCTGCTGGCTAATCAAGCCTTCCTGGTTACGGACAACAGTTAAGCTCACTAGTCCTAACAACAAAGCTATACCACTACCCCAAAACAACCATTCTCGCCATGAGGATAACTCTTCTGTATCAGTTTGAGGCTGACTGTCTGAATAAGAAACTAAAGCTACTGAGTCAGATAAGGTTTGGTTTGAGCTGTCAGTGTTAGTGGGTGAATAACTATTCGGGTTTTGCGTTACCACCGATAAAGGTTTTTTTGTAAATTCACTCTCAAGGTGCGCGCCTCCAAGGCCGGGGAACCCCGCCTTGGGTGGCACCTCAAGATTATTGCCATCTTCCGAAAAAACGACCTTAGTAGCTTTTGAGTCAGTGATCGGGTCAGCCCATTGATTTTCTGGTGGTGAGCTTGCCCCTTCAGGCCAAATGTGTTGTTGTCGATACTCCTGTAAAGGAATCACCGTAAGAGGAATCTGAACTGGTCGCCAATGGTGTTGGCTCAACTCCGGTAAGCGCTCCCTGAGATACTCTTCAAGATTCTCAAGGGTAATGTCAGTATGATAGTAACGCAGTGCTTCTAGAAGTGCTGAGGTGAATAAGCCATTCCCTAGAGCCGAAGCTTCGTGAGAAAACTGGTTGAGTTGACTAGAAAGTATCAGGGAAATACCCATTTGGTAGGCTAATTCCACTGTTTCAGCACCAACCGGTTCACCAGATGGCATTCCCGGTGATCGGTTTATGTCTAACAATACCAGGATTTTATTGCTCCCCATAGTCTTGAGAGAGGAAAACAGGCATTCTATTGGTATACCTGTTCCTGGAATGTCATCTGGGTTGCCATCAATCGGCATGAGGTAGTCAACGTTATCCCAACTGACCCCGCAGCCACTGAACAAGAACCAACGCCAACTTTCTCGGGAAGCTGGACTCTGGCGAATCCTGTCGAGACATCTTAAAATATTTTCTCGGTTGGGGTAGGTTAAAACATCATCAATCGGTGGTGAAGTATCAGTTAATAAAAGAAACTCACTGGGTTGCAGATGAGCTTGGTCTACAAAAAAACCTTGTAGTCTTTGAGCATCTGCTTGACCATAGTTTAGAGGTTGTAAGAACTGATAGTGGTTGATGCCAATTGCTATACCAGCGTAATTTGCCATTTACCCCATACCCTAGCGCCTGAAACTCGTAAATTTTATACCTAATTTTAGGTATGCCTAAATTTATTACTATTGCTTTAGTTTCCCCTTACAGGCAAATTCTAATTTAACCCTGTTTAGCTTAACCTAACGGCTTAACTTTATTAATTAATTAATTATAACACTATCGAACCTAGTCCACCTTTCAAGGCTCTCGAAGTACTTTCTGTCAATCTAGTGGATGTAAAGATTTTCCTTCATGATAAGAATTGACCTTTTTTCAGCCTAATCAGAGGATACAAGACTATGTTATCCAAAGTAATCCGGCTATTGGTGTTACCCGGCTTAGTAGGGGTTAGTTGGTTGACGACAGTTGCCATTGTTCCCCAAAGCGCCGAAGCCAAGACAGCCCGTATTAATGTTACCCTGAATCGTGAGCCTGATGAAACTTACCAAGGCTTTATGCGCCGTGCTGAAGTAGTTGCTAGAGCAGCAGCTCAACGCAGCTTCGATAGTGATATTTTGACTACAAAGGTAGCGATTACTATTCTAGGGCAAAATCAAGGAGAAATTGCCCCAGTCTTGTTGTTAGAAGTCAGCCGTCCATCCTGGCAAAGACGACCGGATGCCAAGTATTGGGCAACTTATTTTCCCAATACCCAGTTCCTACTGCGAGTTGAGGAACCTGATTTTTCCCCTCAAAGTCAACCACAGTCACTGGAACCAGCTTCCCCAAGTCCTCAGGAACCACCAGCCAACAACCAGGCTCCTGAGCCGCCAGCCAACAACCAGGCTCCTGAGCCACCACCAGCCAACAACCAGGCTCCTGAGCCGCCAGCCAACAACCAGGCTCCTGAGTCATCATCACCTGACAACGAGATAGAAGACCGAGATACAAGACAATAAAATAAGATAGAAAAGCTGTCTAACAAATTAAATAATTTATACTTATGGCTGTTCCTAAGAAGAAAACCTCAAAATCCAAACGGGATAAACGTAAAGCTAACTGGAAGCGCAAAGCGCATCTGGAAGCACAAAAAGCCCTCTCTCTCGGTAAAGCAGTCCTGAGTGGGCGTTCTAGCTTTGTTTATCCAACACAGGAAGAAGAAG
>NZ_JAAHHU010000415.1:0-3691 GCF_010672095.1 Moorena sp. SIO3I6
GGGTGGTTGGCTCCCGGTTGTGGCATATCCTCTCAGAGGTTTTTGGAGAGAAGATCACAAAAAATAACATTCGTTCTGTGATCAGGGAGCGATTACGAGAGGTGGAGCTTGAGGAGTTGCCAGAGGTCGAGCTGGAATTACCTACAGAGATGGAATTACCTAGAGGTGTGGTGCCTCTGAATTCTTCTTTTTATATCGAGCGTCCCCCCAATGACTCTTTATGTTACGAAACAGTGTTGCAGCCAGGGGCATTAATCCGAATTAAAGCCCCTAGACAGATGGGTAAAACCTCGCTGATGGTGAGGATTCTTGATCACGCTAGAGCATCTGGCTTCCGCACAGTTGCTCTGAGCTTGCAGCAAGCCGATGCCAATGTGTTCACCGATTTAGAGCGATTTTTACAATGGTTCTGTGCCACAGTCACTCGTAGCCTAGAATTACCGAATCGACTGACTGATTATTGGGATGATATCTTTGGCAGCAGTGGAAATACCACAGATTACTTCGAGAAGTATCTATTAAAAGAAATAGATACACCGGTGGTATTGGCCTTAGATGAGGTCAACCTGTTGTTTAATTACCCTGCCATTGCCACGGATTTTTTGGGTTTGTTGCGAGCTTGGTATGAGAAAGCCAAATACGGTGTAACCGGTAGCACAATTTGGCAAAAATTGCGCTTAGTTATTATACATTCTACTGATATTTATATTACGTTACATATCCACCAATCCCCTTTTAATGTGGGATTATCTATTGAATTGCCAGAGTTTACTAAGGCCCAAGTGCAAGAATTAGCCCGTCGCCACGGAATCGATTGGGGTAGTGATGATTCCAGCTTCGATCACATATCATTAATTATGGCTAAAGTAGGAGGAAATCCTTGTCTTTTAAGAGTAGCATTATATCATCTTAGGCGCGGTGACGTTACCTTTGAGGAGTTATTGAATTCAGCAGCAACTGAATCGGGAATTTATCATGATGACCTTCGACGACAATGGTGGAATCTACAACAATATCCACAACTGGTAGTAGCCTATCGAAAAGTGGTTATGTCATCCCAGCCAGTGGAATTAGAGCAAAAGCTAGCCTTTAAGTTGCAAAGTTTAGGATTAGTACAGCTCCACAAACAGGGGGCTGTGCCTAGTTGTGATTTGTATCGTCAGTACTTTAGTACTCACTTGGGGTAAAACCCATTGATGCCTGTAAATCATGAAAAAGCACAACTATCAAGTTGGCGGAAGTTTACCCCCTGATACCCTCTGCTATGTGCGCCGTAGAGCAGATCAGGATTTGTATAAGGCTCTGATAGCGGGGGAGTTTTGTTATGTCCTTACCTCCAGGCAAATGGGTAAGTCTTCTTTGAGGGTGCAAACTACTCACCGATTACAAAGAATAGGCATCCACTGTGGAATCGTTGATTTGACGGAAATTGGTACCCAAGATTTGACAGCAGACCAGTGGTATGCTAGTGTGGTACGCTGTCTGGTGAGCAGCTTCAACCTCCAGGTCAATTTACGAGCTTGGTGGCGTTCACACTCTTATCTATCCCCAGTGAAGCGTCTTAGTGATTTTATTGAGGAGGTGCTACTGGCAGAGGTTGAGGGAAATTTGGTAATCTTTATTGATGAAATCGATAGCATTCTGGGTTTATCGTTCCCGATTGAAGATTTTTTTGCCCTAATCCGAGCTTGCTACAACAAGCGCACAGAAAACCAAGCCTACCAACGCCTCAGTTTTGTTTTGTTAGGGGTAGCCACTCCCTCGGATTTGATTGTAGATAAGCAACGGACTCCGTTTAATATCGGAAGGGGGATTGAGTTATGTGGATTTACTCTGGAAGAATCCGAAACTCTAGGGCTAGGATTGAGCGGAAGGGTTAGCAATCCCAAAGCCTTACTTAGGGAAATCTTGGCGTTTACGGGAGGACAACCTTTACTGACCCAAAAGCTATGTCAGCTGATTCTAGAGGATACAGAGAATGGTACTGTCAATCCCACATCTCTTGAGTCCCTTGTGGATAGGCGGATTATTAACAACTGGGAAGTCCAAGATAAACCAGAGCATCTCAGGACCATACGCGATCGCATTCTCAGCAATGAGCAACGGGCTGGGCGGTTATTAGGACTTTATCAGCAAATTCTGCAACAGGGGGCAGTAGCAGCAGATGACAGTTGGGAACAAATGGAATTGCTACTGTCGGGATTAGTGGTCAAGAGTCAGGGCAAGGTTAAGGTTCGCAACCCCATTTATGCGGCTGTTTTCAACTGTGATTGGGTCAGCAAGCAACTATCAAATCTTCGTCCCTATGGCACAAGTCTAAGAGATTGGTTCAATAGTGATTGTCAAGATGAATCGAGACTATTGCGAGGTCAAGCCTTACTCGATGCTTTAGCTTGGGCAGATTCCCGTAGCCTGAGTGACCAAGATTATCAGTTCTTATCGGCTAGCCAAGCTTTGGATAAACGGGAGGCTCAACGGGCTGAAGCCGCACGAACTAAAGCGGTGGCAATACAATTGACCAAAGAAAAGGAAATTTCCCGACTGCAAAAGCTGCTGCTGGCTACAGTGAGCACAGGATTTATAGTGTCGGCTAGTTTAAGACTGATGGCTTTCCTGGAGTACGAAAAAGCTGTCATTAACGAAATTAATGCGATCGCTAAATCCTCTGAAGTCTTCTATGCCTCCAATCACAAGTTGGATGCCTTGATCTACGCCATCAAGGCTTGGAACAAACTGCAACAGTTAGCTGGAGCAAAGGCAGATACCCAGACTCAAGTTGAGAAAATGCTCTGGCGAATCATGTATGAGATTAAGGAGTACAATCGCTTGTCAGGACATCGGGGTGCGGTTTACGACCTGGTTTTTAGCCCAGATGGTGAGATGATTGCCTCGGCTAGCGGTGACAACACTGTCAAAATTTGGCAGCGGGACGGCAAGCTGGTAAACACCCTAGAAGGTCATGGCTCCCAAGTTAAGGGAGTGGCATTTAGCCCAGATGGTGAGATGATTGCCTCGGCTAGTGCCGACAACACTGTCAAAATTTGGACAACAGAGGGCATCTTGCTAAACACCTTCACTAACTATAGTGCTGGGTTTGAAGCAGTAGCCTTCAGCCCGGATGGTAAGCTAATCGCCTCCGCTAGTGAAGACAACACTGTCAAACTTTTGACCATAGAGGGCAAGTTACACAAACTCCTGACAGGGCATAGTGCAGGAGTTAAAGGAATAGCGTTTAGCCCCGATGGTGAGATTATTGCTTCTGCTTCTGAAGACAATACTGTCAAACTCTGGACAAAAGAGGGTAGCTTGCTTAGAACCTTTACAGGTCATAGTGCAGGAGTTAAAGGAGTAGCGTTTAGCCCCGATGGTGAGATTATTGCTTCTGCCTCTGAAGACAATACTGTCAAACTCTGGACAAAAGAGGGTAGCTTCCTTAAAACCTTAACAGGACATAGGGACGAAGTTTATGCAGTTGCTTTTAGTCCCGATGGTAAGCTAATTGCCTCGGCTAGTGAGGATAATAGCATTAAACTCTGGACAAAAGAGGGCAGGTTGCTCACTATATTAGAAGGTCATCGGGATGAGGTACAGGGAGTAGCATTCAGCCCTGATGGTGAGATAATTGCTTCGGCTAGTGAGGACAGTACGATTAAGCTTTGGAAACAGAACAGTACCTTGTACACAACCCTTA
>NZ_JAAHHU010000416.1:0-3684 GCF_010672095.1 Moorena sp. SIO3I6
CCGGTAGTAGGATACCGCCAGCAGTTTTTTCTTCAGCGGCGCTTACCTTAACAAAAACTCGATCCCCTAAGGGCTTAACGGTGGAAACACTCAGAGTTACAGCTGCCATATCAGTTTTTCCTCTCTACTTCATCTGAGCCGATTTAGCACTCTCAGCTCCTGAGTGCTAATTTACTCAAAATCAGCAGGAGATGGCAATAAATACCTCTGTACGGGTTACCGAACTCATAGTAGGTTAACAGATGGCGAATGCACGGATGATATAGCTTTGAGTTATTCTCTGTGTATGCCTATGAGTATGCTGTAGCTTGTACCTGTTTCATTGAAGGCTTGACCTTAGTCCCAGGAATTGCTGAAAAAAACATAACTGCAACCAATGGACTGCTGATCACTGATAACTAAAACAAGCAAATAGATAGTTAGAGTCGATGCGGGGTATTGTCCCCGGCACCTCTCCTTCAGAACCGGACGTGAGACTTTCACCTCATCCGGCTCCTAGATATCCTCTCCTTTCGGAGTGCTCCAATGTATCTGTTGATGGCAGCTGCGATGAACTGCTAATAAGTTCTTTTTTGACCAATTGTCGTGGTTTCCATCAATGTGATGGAGGTGTACATCTTCGCCTTCTAAGAACTTCAACCCACAGTGTCCACAGGAATGGTTTTGCTTTTTCAATACATCAGCTGTAGCACCGGAGTAAAGGCGAGAGTTCCTCTTACTCCAATAGACTAGGTCACCGTCATAGGGTGACTTAGTCTCCCTTACGTTCACGTGTTGGTTTTGTTTATAACCTACCTTTGGGAATGCCTTTCGACATAGTTCATCAGCTCTGTACCGACTTATTTTCTTTTCCTTTCGGAATTTTCGGTGGGCAGTGTGATTCATGAACCATAATTTATCCCGAGCGCTGCTCATATCGCAACTGCTGTGGTAGTTACGCCATCCGCGAACGATAGGGGCTAGTTTCTTTGCTTTTACTTCAGCACCATAATTCGAGCAGTTGACTACGGCTTTAATCTTCTTACGGATATTTCTGTGATTTTCCTCTGAGGGAGTACACAAGAACTTACCATCTTTTCTGACGCGGAATCTCCACCCCAGGAAGTCAAATCCGTCTGTCGTTTTAGTTAGCTTGGTCTTTTCTTCACTGATTTCCATTCCTCTTTTGGCTAGGAAGTCCTTAACTTTCTGGAGGATTTTCTCAGCGTCATCTTTTGGTTTTAGGATAAACACCATATCATCTGCGTATCGCAGGCTTGTATGGATATCCTCTATTCCATTTAGTGCCACATTTGCTAACAAGGGACTAACCACACCACCTTGGGGGGTACCTTGGTCAGGGAACTCTACGGATACTCCTGCTTTTAGGCATCTGAATATTCCGTTCTTCACCTTAACCGGGGCTATTACCCTTTCCATTATGGAGGTATGGCTGATACGGTCGAAGCATTTCTTGATGTCTAGTTCTATGATTCTTTTGGTTATTCCATTGTGGTTGGATTGCAGGTGATTGAATAGACGTTTTTGGACATCTTGGGCGCACCTACTCGTTCTGAATCCATAACTATCTCCACTGAATGTTGCCTCATGGGCTGGTTCTAGAGCTAGCTTGACTAGACATTGCCATGCTCGGTCTGCAATGGTTGGTATCTTCAACATTCGGGTTTTCCCATTCTTTTTAGGGATTGGGACTTCGCGAAGTCGGCTGTGCTTCCAGTCAAAAGCATGGTCGTTCAATGTTTCTACCAGTGCCATGCGTTCTCTGAAGTTGAGGCTTGACTTTCCATCAACTCCAGCCGTCTTTTTGCCACTATTTAGCTGGGTCACTTGTTGGACTGCCAAAAGCTGGGCTGAGCGGGATTTCATAATCAGTTTTTGTAGTGACCTGGCCTTCTTCAAGTCACCTGCTCGAACCGCTTTA
The DNA here is from genome assembly GCF_010672095.1 of Moorena sp. SIO3I6. NCBI lineage: Bacteria > Bacillati > Cyanobacteriota > Cyanophyceae > Coleofasciculales > Coleofasciculaceae > Moorena > Moorena sp. SIO3I6. Next base: position 1,922 of record NZ_JAAHHU010000416.1, read on the forward strand.
TATACTCGCTTTTGTAGGCGGAATAGGTTCTTTTTGTGCTGTTTCCAGTTTTGACCTTTCCATGATTCGCTATGTTTTACCATGCGTCTAATCTTTCTCTCCTAGAGTTCGTATATTCTGAATACCCGCAGCCAGTTATTAGGCTGCATCCTACCCGGCAGTGAGGATTAGGTTCGACATAACTTACCGTAGATTCGACCGGTCTACAGACTCATTATTGCTGCCGTTTTTACTTGTTCCGTCCATCAGATTGTTTTGGTGATTTAGGGCAGTCCATTTTGCCTATTCCCTCCTCGGAGATTACAACTGTTCTGTTAAAAACGTTGTGAGGATAGTCGGGAATCAAGTCTCGCTGTGGTTCTATCAGATTGCGGCTTACCCATAAGACACTTTTTCAGGACTTTCGCTACTGTTACCCATGTCACCTCCCCGTTAACGCCAGTGTCAAGCATCTGAAACTTGTCTGATTGCGTCCTGGTGCCAGCTTCACTCTGCTAGGATGTCGCCTGCTCGGTGTGGCCAAGGTAGGGAGTCACCTGTCTCTCCAGGGGGTCGGGTTTGCACCGCCATCCAGATGGACAGTTATAACTTTTGGGGTTTTCCCCGCGAGTTACCTAAGTCATACCCCTCCTGTTTCAGGAGGCTCCTACTTAGAACAAGCCGCACTAACAAATATATTCTTACTCTCGCCCTTTCCACTCATCCTCACACAAAAGCCCTAAAACTCATGCCAGCAGACAAAACTGAGCCCTCAGCTACCCAAGCATCTAATTCTGATAATTCGGAAATTTCTGACACTTCGACTTTCGAAGTATCAGAGCAAAGTCCCCTAGCTGCTAACATAAAGAGCTTAGGACTTAATCAAATTCAGCGTCACATTTTCCTGTGTGCTGATCAAACTAAACCCAAATGCTGCTCAAAAGAAATTAGCCTTGAATCCTGGGAATATCTCAAAAAACGCCTTAAAGAACTAAAACTAGACCAGCCCAAGGATGTTCAAGCAAGTTGCATTTTTCGCACCAAGGCTAATTGTCTGCGAGTCTGTACCTCTGGTCCTGTGATGGTAGTTTACCCAGACGGTGTTTGGTATCACAGTGCTACTCCTGAGGTGATTGAACGGATTATTCAAGAGCATATTATTGGCAACCAAGTTTTAGAGGACTATGCTTTTTTAGTTCATCCTTTGCCAGAAACTATTCCAACATCTGTTTCAGACTAACAGGCAATGGAAGCAGATCGTCCGCAACCCCAACCAGGTTAACATCTAGCGTGGTCATGAACCCCACCTTTGCGACACAACGGGTTCTAAAATCTACTGACTTGGCCAGTCTAGGGTTCCGGGGGCAAAGTTTAAGTTCCGTATGAACCCTACCAACCCTAATTATGGTGAGGTAGGATTATTGGTTGGAGAGTTATAGCAGCTTGGTAACTTCCAAGCATTAGAAAAGGCAAGAGGTACTACCACTATTTACGAAAATTAAGCAAGCAAATTATAACAAACGTTACAGTTATGAAGGACAATGCTGTAAGAGAGCAAAAAAAACTGCTGCTGATTGATGATGACCCCAACCTGATATTACTAGTCAAGGACTACCTCGAGTTTCGGGGATACCAAGTGATTACTGCTGAACATGGAAAAGAAGCTCTGGACATTTTAGAGCAGGATATTCCTGATATGATTATCTGTGACGTAATGATGCCAGAGATGGACGGCTATACCCTGGTAGAAAAGGTCAGAGATGATTCTCGCACCAGCTGGATTC
>NZ_JAAHHU010000417.1:0-3682 GCF_010672095.1 Moorena sp. SIO3I6
AAGGAGCGCGAATAGTCGTGATTTTGGCCAAATTTATCTAACCATACTCAAAAGCCGAATCACGAATTGTTAGTCATTTGAGTTGATTGAAGCCGGCTAATTAGTCAGATTTTAATGACTAAATTTGGGGATTTTTCGGAAAATTTTGAGCTATTTCCCTATCCCCCTATCCCCCTATCCCCCTATCTCCTTTTCTCGTTAACTTATTTTTCTTTGAAACAGCCCTGCCTCCCAGGAGGGGAATATGAGGAGATAGGGAAATTGGGAGATTGGGGGAAGAGAAAGTTGTACGTTTGACCGCAACTTGGTATGAGGTGTGAGGTATGAGGTATGATGTGTCAGGTGTTAGGTCTGAGGTGTTAGATGTTGGGTTAAGTTCTGGTACTTAATGCCTCATCAAGCCCATCCAATGGACCTAGTTTCTAGGATAAGAACAACCCGATGGCTTAGTTAAAATAGCTCATGGGGAAAATCATCACATCTTAACCTTTCATACTCTTTGAGAGCCCACTCATTCTCTTCAGTGTATTTGGTTACCAGCTTAATGCATTGCTGTCTACGTCGATCCTGCTCCTGAGCTTGTTGTTGTGCTTTTTCTCTGGCTATGCGTTGAGCCTCTTGCTGGGCTTGTCGTCTGACTCGTTGAGCCTCTTGCTGGGCTTGTCGTCTGACTCGTTGAGCTTCTTTGTGGGCTTCTATGGTAGAAATTTTAGCATCTGCCCTGTCTATAATTGGTTCAACTTTCTTTTGCCAATAGCTAGTGGTCACCCTCCTAGCGTTTTGCTTAGCCTGTTGCCATTGACCTGCCTCCAGGGCTTGAAGTGCTTGTTTGCGAATCGATACATTCACAGCCCACTCTTGTTTCCATTGGGCAATGGTCTCCGGTAATTTTTGACGAATCAGAGTAGTTTCAGGGATGACTTGAGTTAGAGCAATGGCTTCATTGAGCTTCCCTTGTTCCTGATACAGCTTGGTAGCTTTCTGAAATAGGCTCTTAGACCACTGATTAATTATCTGTTGTGCCTCTTGGTAAGGAACACTATCTGGGGTCAGCTTATTGGCCTCGATAATTGCGTCTTTAAATTGGTTCGCTGCAGCTAGTATCTTAGCTTTGCCAAATAGTTTCTGGGCACACTCATCGAAAATAAGCTGAGTCTGTTGATATATAGGCGACTTTTCAGGAATAGTCGTGGCTTTATTGATGCATTCTTCATATTCCCGTTCTGATCGGTGCTTCTGAATCTCTTCTAAGCGTAATAGTGTATTTCGATAACTTTGCCATTCTTGATATGACCAACCTAGCCCTGCACCAATGACAGCAACTGCTAGCCACATCCCTACCATTCGCAGCCATGGGTTGGTTGGGGGCGAAGACACAGGTGGAATTGAAGGGGGAAGGGATGGCACAGGATTTCCTCCTGAGAGTGGATGCTATGGAATAGTAACTATACTATTTTGAACACATCTATCCGCTTTCTGCTATAGCTGCATTTCAGTAATGACAACCAAACCCCAAACCCCAAACCCCAAACCCCTAGGGAATTGTGCATCTTACCAAAAGTGTCCACTCCCAGCCCCTCTATAAAATAATCCCCACAAAATTAATTCGTCTTTCAGGAAACTGTCATATTACTGCTGTAGTCTTCAAAGAAGAGTCCCAAGTCCGAGGGACAATCTGGATGGTTTTCTTGGGTACACCAAAGACGCATGAATAAGTGACACATTAAGACCAACCAGCTGGGTGCTGTTAGCCGTAAGGTTGAATCTAGATAGGCTGCAAATGAGGTTGAGGCAAATATGAATGCTCCTACTTTTCTAAATCGGCAAAACCAAAATCGACAGTGGTTCCCAATGTCCCCTAAAAACCACAGGCATTTAGCACCAGTGAAGCTAGTGCCTAGAAAAAGCCACATACACTCTGTGAAAAGCCTGCGCACCTTAGCAAACTCGAAAGTGAAACAAGGGGATTACAGCAGTGCGATCGCATTGTTAACCCAGTTGATTAATCTCAATCCCACCAGTGCATTAGACTACAACAATCGGGGATTGCTGTATTTCCAAAGTGGTCAGCCCTACAAAGCCCTATTTGATTACAATCAGGCACTGCGAATTGATCCAACATTGGACAGTGCTTACAACAATCGCGCTAATTATTATGCATCAGTTGGGCAACTGGCTGAAGCCCTCACCGACTACGAGCAAGCTATTGATATCAATCCGGGAAATATCCGCACCTGGATTAACCAAGGGATCACCTTCCGGGAATTGGGATTGTACGATTTAGCCCTAGAAAACCTTGACATGGCTCTAATGCTAGGATGCCTGGAAGACCATGTCTATGCCCAGAGAGGGCGTACTTACCATCTCAGGGGTGACTGGAACTGTGCCATCAGCGACTATCAAAAGGCTCTGAAGTGGCTGCCCAAGTCCGGTTCTTCTGATTCCTTGCGCGAGAAAGTGGAAAATTGGATCAATGATTTGCTTAAGCCACTGAGAGCTTGAAGGGGTTAGTGATGAGCTCTTGCCTCCCAAAGAGCGATTCGACCTAGGAGACGCGGGGCGCGTTTGGCCGTAGGCCACGCTACGCGAACGCACCGAGCAAGCTGGACCGATTACCTTTAGCTCAGTTTATGCCCACCGGAAGTATAACTAATTTCCATGCCCTCAGTCTGGCCCTCAGTCTGGATCTTGCCAGACGACCTGAACCTGATTCGGATCACGTCGTAAGCTTTGCTCTCGCATTACTTTCTGGGCTTGCCTGGGGTCAAAAGAGCGACTGAATTCACGGCGCAAGTTATTCACTCGTCTTTCAGTTCGCTTCACCTCTCGTTTGACTTCTCGCAACTTGGCTTGCTGTGAGAGATGATAAGGCAATAGTTCCATTAGTGCGGTAATCGCAGCGGCACAGAGAACTAGGTTAACAAGTAACTTAGCCGTAGTTTCACCAGCAACTGCCCCGTAAGACTGTCGCTGCGGACGGTGCTTGATTCGAGGAACTCTTCGGCGAGGTTTTGATGGTACCCGAGTTGAGTGAGGGGTTTGGATTGCGTTCATTTCCGTTTACAATGCCACGCTGGCACACCAGCGCCCTTGGGTTTATTATTGGGTTGATTAAGATAGAGTTTTTAGTATGCACCTTTTATTTAGCCAGATAATTTAGCTAAAAAATAGTCTTTATGGAAGAATCAAACCCCCAAATAGACTAAGAGCTTAGCATAATGTGAGTTTGATCACATAAGTTTCCTGGTGTTGACTCCAATCCAGGGGACAGGAGCTTCGAGTCAGGATAATATAGCAGTCGCCAGGGCAGGCGCGGACATGACAAAAGTCTCAAACCTAAGTAAGCGCAAGAGTTTGACTTCTGACTTCTGACTTCTGACTTCTGACTTCTGCTATAATTCCGAATTATTGCTTATAATATAGGAAATATCTATTAACCTTCCCAGGTAGACTGGCGTTGGCAGCCATCATTCAACTCCAATTCCCCTCCCGTTATACCCGCGTATGAAGCGTGGGAAAGGGGGCGTATAGGGTGTGGACGCAGGTGACCCACACAGCCCGGAGACGAAACCTTAAAATAAGGTTTGAAGTTACCGTAAGGAGAGTGGAGCCTTAATCATAAAGTTTTAACCCTTTTACCCATAACCGACTAACCATAAAGGCTCCACTCTCCTAAGGTTTA
>NZ_JAAHHU010000418.1:0-3666 GCF_010672095.1 Moorena sp. SIO3I6
GATTTAAACTCCGAAATAGAAGATTGGCTGAAGCAGGCAAGACCGGATATTGTTTTATTAATGGCTGGCACAAACGACATCCTTTTTCAGAATGAAAGCCCTGAAGATACGGTCAATGAAATGATTTTACTCATTGATAAAATTCTCGCCTGGTCAGATAATGTATATTTGTTTGTCTCTTCAATTCCCCCGATTAACCCCTCTGCACTGCAGGATGGTACTATCAAGAATCAGAAAGCTGATAAATACAATAACCTATTGGCAAATTTGCTGACGGGAGAAAGTTATAAAAACAAGAACATTCGATTTCTTGATAACCGGGATATATTCACCCCTGATCACATGCTTGAGGATGGTATTCACTTAACCTCAGAGGGTTACAAAAAGTTGGCTCAGGCTTGGTTCAAAATGATGCTCGGCATTACTCCGAGGGAAAAGCAAGATGATAGTCCTATAGATGTTCCGGTTGAGATCGAGATCTATAGTAGTTTAGAGAAAATTTTACAGGGTAAGCGCATCATTAAAAAATTGCTAATCCCTGATAGCACCTCAAGTAGCGTGTGCGTAGCACATAAGCTGTTCGCGTAGCCTGCGCGTAGCGCATTAGCTGTAGGGGAAGCTCTTCTGAAGGATTTTGCTAATTGCTGACCATGAGCATAGATCCCAAATGGCTTCTATAGGTTTTCCGGAATGAATTCACGGGGCGATCAAGCTCCTACTTTTTTCCCGTGTGATTCGATGTGCTATTATAAAAAAGTAAGTGTACATATTTATAAAGCCAGGTTGTTGTGATATTTATGTATCAAAGTTTTCAGGCTTCCTTTCTCACACAATCTGTATCAAGTGCTAATTTTTGCACTCCGATCTCCGCTTATCCGGACTGGGCGGCTTGATCGCGATAGGAATTGGTGATATCCAGATAGCTTAGACTGAATTACCCTAAACTTAGTACAACAATTAAGATGCTAACAGAACAAGACATTGATCAATGCTTGAAGATGCTGGATGGCATCTATACTTTATCCGAACCAGAAAGATTGGAGAGGATTGAAAAATTTGTTAAGTCTACCCTGTCTATTACTCCAGATATCTACAGTCCAAAAAACTTAAAATACTTATTTTCCTATCCCGACCCCATCGGTGTCTTTGCCGATTTCGTATCTAACTACATTAATTCTAATATTCATACTGAAGAATGTTCGCCAATTTTTACTCGGTGTGAAGTAGAAATGGTAGAAACTCTGTTACCGCTAGTCGGTTATCCTGAAGGGGATGGTATCTTTTATCCGGGTGGTACGTTATCTAATTTGGCATCTGTATTCTTAGCGGTACAAAGAGCAAAAGTTAATTTAGGACAATCAGTCATTCTGATCTCTGATCATTCTCATTACTCTGTTGAAAAAGCCGCCATAATTTGTGGACTTCAAAATATTATCAAAGTTAAAACAACCACAAAAGGAGTCGTAGATCTAGAACATTTAAGAGAATTAGTCAGCCAAATAACAGATGATAATCTTAATCTAATTTACTTTTGCTGTGTGATGGGTTCGACTACTTTGGGAACTTTCGATCCCGTAGAAAAAATCTTGGAAATATTCCAAGAATTCGCCATTAAACCTTGGATTCATTTTGATGCAGCTTGGGGAGGCGGGGTTTACTTTAGTGAAGATGCAGCGTTTTACAGAAAGCTGAGTAGTTTGTCAGATTCGATTGTATTAGACTTTCATAAATTTCTTTCAGCCCCTCTATTATGCTCAGTCTTACTGGTGAAAGACAAATCTGTTTTAGTGGATGAAGTAACAGCACTTAATGGTAATTATCTATTTACCAGCAACCAGAATATAAAATATAGTCTCAGCCTCAAGTCTTTACAATGTTCCCGAGAAGCCTATGCCTTTAAGCTCTGGCTAATGTTCAAACATCATGGTCTTGAACACTTTCAAAATTTAATTCAAAAATACTATGAAAATCAGGAAGAATTAATAAACAAACTTTCGGAGCGAGTTTTATATGTTGTCGAACCCCAGTATTTTAACGTGGGTTTATGGTTTATTCCTAAAGAAATGGAAGTGAAGGAAACTATCACAGATTACACGGCTGCAGAAATTGAGAAAATCGATCAACTTAATCTCGCTATCTATGATCAGATAGTTAAGGATGGCTTTATGAAAGTCAATTCATATCATTTTAATAATCTTCCTCTATTTATTCGGATTATTGTACATCATGGAAATCTGACAACAGACATCATTTCTGAAATTGTTGCTTATTTATATAAAATCTATGAATCTGTTGGATCAAGCCCTTGTAAAAGTCTAATCTAGAAGTCCAAAATTACAATAATTTACAGGAGGAATAGAAAATGGGCATAGTCAGAAAGCATGAATCCTACACTAACTCAATTATAACACCGATTTATCAAAATACAGCCTACTTTTATGATGACCATAAAACTTATGTCAAAGCCTTACATGAAGGATCGATCACAAAAGGCCGCTATGGCAGGTATCATAATCCAAATTGGGAAGAAGTAGAAGGAAGATTAGCCCAACTTGATGAGGCTGAAGATTGTTTACTCTTTCCCAGTGGCATGAGTGCTATTTACAGTACTTTAATGGCGTTCGCAAAATCTCAAAGCTGTTTCGCAACAACTTGCTATCTATATAAAAACACAAGACGTGTTTTTGATAATCTTGATCAACTTGGGTTCAAAACTTTGATTTTGGATAATTCGGATTTATCTGAGTTGATGATATCACTCGATCAAGTCAGTCAAGATCTTAATCTTCTCTTCTTGGAAATCCCCTCTAACCCTCATCTTTACCTAGCAGATATTGAAAAAATCAAAAAGTTGTTAGAACCTGATACGCTTCTCGTTGTCGATAGTACCTTTGCCAGCCCTTATAATTTTAAACCCTGTTTATGGGGGGCAGATTTAGTAATTCATAGTTGTACTAAATATCTCAATGGCCATGCTGATGTAGTACTGGGAAGTGTTGCTGGTAAAAAGGAAGCGATCGATAAAATTAGAAATTTTAGAAATATCAATGGAGTCATTCCTAGTCCTCGCGATGTGTTTACATTGGGTCAACACTTGAAAACCTTTAAGTTGAGAATGGAGTCTCTTAATGCTTCAGGTCAAAAACTGACTGAGTTTTTAAATTCGCATCCTTTAGTTTCAAAAGTATATTATTTGGGGTTAGATTCTCATCCTCATCGGGAATTATCAAAAAAGTATTTTGCCAATGGATATGGCGGTGTTGTGACCTTTGAACTCAAACTTTCAAAAAGTGAGACATCAGAATTGATTGACAATCTTAAAATCCCATATATTGCTTCTAACTTTGGTTCAGCGGAAACCTATATCGAACAGCTTGCTCCTTTTACATACTACTATTTATCCGAGGAGGATAGAAAATCATTACATATTACAGATAGTCTGATTCGACTCTCCATCGGCTTTAATGATCCAGTCGATAGTATTATTGATGATATCGATTGTAGTCTTGCTCGATATATGGCTACGGCAATACATTAGAGTATCTTGTTTTTGTACTCTATTTACTTGGTCAGCTTGTCTCTAAACTAGATTCGTAATTTGTATTTCCTTGTTTGGTATATATTTAGTCCGATCTAGCCAATCGATTACTAAACAATCCTGATCAG
>NZ_JAAHHU010000419.1:0-1612 GCF_010672095.1 Moorena sp. SIO3I6
AAATTATCAAAATACAAGCACCGAGAGAGACACATGAGTAAAGTTTACCCTAGTGACCATTCGCCGCATCCAGTATGAATTCCTTAGTGACCATTATCCTCCAGCCAAACCTGGTGGTCGCCACCGCCCGCGTCAATATATGGCAAGTGCTCAACGGAATTTTCTACGTGCTAATTGAAGGGGTCAGATGGCGAGGAAAACCGAAAGACTTTCCCCCGTGGCAAACAGTTTATACCTATTTCCGCAACTGGCGTGCGTGATGGGACGTGGTTACAAATCCACGACCGGCAAGCGAGAGTGGACGAGAATCGAACAGGAACGACAGCCAAGTCCATCGGAAGCGGCAGAAGATGCGTCAAAGTGTCTTGAGTGCAGCAATGGTCACTCAAGCTGTGGGATTTGATGCAGGCAAGAAAATCAAAGGTCGTAAGCGGTTTATCACAGTGGATACTTTGGGAAAAATCGCTGCGTGTAAGGGTCACTGCAGCAAGTACGACGGTTCGAGTTGGGGGTAAACGAGTGCTCCACAAGGTCAAACAGATGGGCAAAGCGGTCTCACGGTTGTATCTGATTTGGGTTGATGGAGGCAATAGTTGTGAGCCTTTCATCATGTGGGTCATGGATGTCTGCGGTTGGATTGTACAAGTCGTGCTCCGACCCCAACATAACCATTGGCTTCGTACTACTTAAAAAGCGTTGGGTAGTGGAGCGCACTTTTGGTTGGCTGATGGGGTGCCGTCGATTGGTCAGAGACTATGAGTTGTTGCCTGAAACATCAGAGACATTCATAAATCTTGCCATGATACGGATCATGGTTCGCCGCTTGGCCTAAAATTTGACCTCTCATCACTTTTCAAACATCCTCTAAGAGTAAACATTGATTGTTTAATTGAAAAATCACTTAAATCTCAGTGACATTGACAGTTTACAAAAGTTTTTTATCTATTGACATTACCCTTATGGGTACTATTTCGGAACTCATGGGGTGAGAAACAAGTTAAAAGTCAGACCAGCAAAGACTTACACTCAGCTAAGCGCTAGTGGGACTTTAGCCAAATAAGCACCCAAATACAGCCCTTACTCGCTTTAGATCTGATAAATACGTCCGGATTTTCCTGGAGCCAATGAACAAAACGGCAAGACATGGCACTGCAAAAAGCATCTATTGCTTCAGTAAATGTCTTTAAAGGTTTCGATGCTCATCGTCTTCGCAGTCTCCCAGTTGATTGATGCCAAAAAATAAAAGTAGATGTCGCTGATGTCGCCGTGCTGTTGTCGAAACCTGAGGGGGTGACAACCCATAAATCTCAGTGACATTGACAGTTTACAAAAGTTTTTTATCTATTGACATTACCCTTATGGGTACTATTTCGGAACTCATGGGGTGAGAAACAAGTTAAAAGTCAGACCAGCAAAGACTTACACTCAGCTAAGCGCTAGTGGGACTTTAGCCAAATAAGCACCCAAATACAGCCCTTACTCGCTTTAGATCTGATAAATACGTCCGGATTTTCCTGGAGCCAATGAACAAAACGGCAAGACATGGCACTGCAAAAAGCATCTATTGCTTCAGTAAATGTCTTTAAAGGTTTCGATGCTCATCGTCTTCGCA
>NZ_JAAHHU010000419.1:1712-3660 GCF_010672095.1 Moorena sp. SIO3I6
TTAGATCTGATAAATACGTCCGGATTTTCCTGGAGCCAATGAACAAAACGGCAAGACATGGCACTGCAAAAAGCATCTATTGCTTCAGTAAATGTCTTTAAAGGTTTCGATGCTCATCGTCTTCGCAATCTCCCAGTTGATTGATGCCAAAGAATAAAAGTAGATGTCGCTGATGTCGCCGTGCTGTTGTCGAAACCTGAGGGGGTGACAACCCAGCTACAAGCCTTATAGCTTGAGAATTAGAGCAACTTGTGGTAGAAAAAGAACGGTCTCGATTGTCAACAAGACCCTTATATTGATAAATGTTACCTCAATTTTATCAGACTCATCTTCAAAGTCGATTAAACGCCACTAAATTTCTCACGCTTCAAGTGTTGGTAGGGCTGGTACAATTTCATAAACAAGTTAGAATTGAAAGATTAGCAGCTCTGTTCCCTCAACCGATAATGAAAACTAAAGGCAATAAACTCCCCTTTTTTCAGAGGGGTCAAAGAGCCATGAAGTTGATTCAGTCTACCTTCTAGCTCCCTTATCACCCCCTTCAGGGGAAAAGGGCTAGGATTTGACTTTTTGGGCATGAAAATTGATTGCTGTTTTTTGGTTAGGAAGTTTTTTTGTACTGGTGCAAGATCTGAGTTTAGCTGGGGGGCGACAAGTCGCACCCCCCAGGGCGATCGCTAGATTTTTTACTAATCAGAAATACAAAAATAATCTTATCGTATTATAGTCGTCTGTATCTCTTGACCTAAAAGGCTTACGTAGTAAGCTCTCTGGGAAAGTGGCAGAAGAGGGATTAGATTAGACCGCAAGAAATAGATGGTAGTGTTGAGTTGAATCCCATATCATCTTAAACAGGATGAACAGAGGAGGTTATTATGAACAGTACCCTAGTTCCATCATTTTCAACGGATGCTCAGCGTTGGGAGGCACTTGTACAACGCAATCCACAGGCTGATGGTGAGTTTCTATATGCAGTTCAAACTACACGAGTATACTGTCGCCCAACCTGTCCATCACGCCTGCCAAACCAGAAAAACGTTGTATTCTTTGAATGTTGTGCCAATGCTGAAAAGGCAGGATTTCGTCCCTGTAAGCGATGTCAGCCTAATGGCGTTTTATCTGATCAGCAACAAATAGAAACGATTGCTCAGATCTGCAAACTCATTGAGCAATCGGAAGAACCTTTATTTCTTCAGAAAATTGCTAAGATAGTAGGACTAAGCCAGTATCACTTTCATCGTTTGTTTAAAAAAATGCTTGGCGTTACACCCAAAGAGTATGTCAATGCCCATCAAGCAAAGCGAATGCGTAAAGAATTAAATCAGGGAACCCCAGTGACTCAGGCAATTTACAATGCGGAGTTTAAGACAAGTAGCAGTTTCTACGATAAATCAACGATGATGTTAGGGATGACACCTACTAAATATCAGCAGGGTGCAGATGTAATCGAAATTCGGTTTGCCGTCAAGCCATCGTGGTTGGGTTGGGTATTGGTTGCCGCAACAACACAAGGAATTTGTGCAATTAGCTTGGGTGATACTGAAGAAGCTTTGATTGAGCAGTTACAAAACCAGTTTCCCAATGCCCAAGTTCATGAAAGTGACTCAACTTTCGCTCTTTGGATTGAACAGGTTATTGCCTTTATAGAGATACCTCAGCAAGGACTGAATCTACCCCTTGACATTCAGGGGACTGCTTTCCAGCAGCGTGTTTGGAGAACACTCCAAGATATTCCACCTGGTAGTACCGCTAGCTACGCTGAGATCGCTCAGCAGATTGGTAATCCTAAAGCAGTTCGTGCGGTGGCTCGTGCCTGTGCAGCGAATCAGCTTGCCATTGCTATTCCCTGTCATCGTGTTGTTGGCAGTGACAATACTTTAAAAGGTTACCGTTGGGGATGCAAACGCAAACGTGCCTTACTAGAACGCGAAGCAGTACAAACCTTTAC
>NZ_JAAHHU010000042.1:0-48601 GCF_010672095.1 Moorena sp. SIO3I6
CCCGATTCCCGATTTCCGATTCCCGATTCCCGATTCCCTACTCCCTTCTTAACAAAAAAAAATAGCCGCAGAAATACCATCCACGGCTAGGAAATTGACCTTATGTGATTCCGTTTTCAACCCTATCCAAACCTGCTCCGATAGCAGCAGACTCGATGATTTTGCCAGGGGGCAAAGCCCCCCAGTAAGTTAATCCGTTAACCCAGAATTATGTACTTGGTCATCATCGTAATAAATTCTCCAGGAATGCCCGTCGGTTGTAGAGGACTCCACTCAGAAATTTCGGCGTAACGCAGTGCATAGAGGGCATGCATCGTGTTAATGATAGCCTTGCGGGAGCCCTTGAGAATGTGCTTAACAGGGTATTTTTTTGGAGAAGATTCCTGAGGATTATTACTAGGAGTTATATCCTCAGGGTTATTTTCAGGGTTTGGGCGAAATTCGGAATCCATGTTGGTCACCTTTTGCTTGTTGTTTGTATAATATAATTATAATGATTATTAAATGTGTTGTCAAGGGTTTTTATAAATTTTTTTTTGGGAAGGTATTTTAAATAAAATGTACGGGAATGGAATGGAGTGTGATTTTTTTAAGGAGTAGTTGAAAAAGGGAATCGGGAATAGGGAATCGGGAATCGGGAATAGTGCTATAATTATTAATAATTACTGATTAATATAGCGGGTTTTAAGCTAGTAAGGTACAATTTTTTTGGTTTATAGGGAGCAGGGAGCAGGGACTTCGGAGCAGTAAAGTCAGAAGAAAGAAAAGGTAAAAAATCCTGTGTACCTCATTAGGCTAAAAACCGCTGTAATTACTGATTAATAATTACTGATTACTGATTCCTAAACTATTTGCGATCGCAAAACTGATCTAGCGGTTCTCCTATGAATCAGGTAAACAGAATTTTTTCCCGATTCCCGATTCCCGATTCCCTACTCCCGATTCCCGATTCCCGATTCCCTACTCCCGATTCCCGATTCCCAATTCCCGATTCCCGATTCCCGATTCCCTACTCCCTACTCCCTACTCCCTATTCCCAAGAGCCCCATCGATCAATTCCTCAACACCATTAACAGGAATAATTGGAGTATTGAGCTGATCAGCCACTTCTGCTACAGTCATATCATCCAGAAACCGGGTATCACCATGCTTAAGCATCAACCCAGGTAACAGAATCATTTCTCCTAAATCTTTTCCTTTTAATCCCTTCAGTAAATCTTGTCCAGTCAGCAAGCCAGTAACCGTTATCTCCTGACCCCAGTAATCACTAGATAACGCCACCATCCTAATCTCCAATCCTGGCACAGCATTGAACCGCTCTACCACAGGTTCAAACGCTTTTTCCACCGCATTACCCACTACCCAAGTCCCCCGTCGGGGGATTTCTAGACCCTTAGGTAACCGTTGAGTAGCAGCAGTTTGGAATTGTTTCAGGAACAACCGAATCGAACCAACACCATTCCCAATTTGAGGGTAGTCTCCGTAATCCGATTCTGGAGGTAACTCTTCTCTAGCAATCAAAAACCACTCATCTGCCAACCAAGCAAAGGTAGACCCCAACTGGTGCTTAAATTTCTCCTGAAGCCTTTGAACCTGAGCAATCACTTCCCTAGCTTTCTCCCCAGTAACACTAATTAGTTCATCCTCCTGGGGTCGAAACCGAGTCAATCCCACCGGTACTACTGCCGTTGAAGCGACTGCGGGCAGATCACCGGTATAGAATTGAGCTAAATCTAACAGAGTACGTTCTAAGTGAATGCCATCATTAATTCCAGGACACACCACTACCTGGGCATGAATTTGCAGCCGTCGCTCCTGAAACCACCTTAACTGCTCTAAAATTAGCCCAGCCCGAGGATTTTTCAGTAACCGTATGCGCACATCCGGTTCAGTAGCATGAACCGAAACATAAAGAGGAGATAGACGCATCCGTTCGATCCGATCCCACTCCGTTTGCTTCAGATTAGTCAGGGTTAAGTAAGACCCATACAGAAAACTAAGCCGATAGTCATCATCTTTGAAATAAAGGCTTTGGCGCTTACCTGGTGGTTGTTGGTCGATAAAGCAAAATGGGCAACGATTATTGCACTGAATCAAACCATCAAATAACGCTGTCTCGAATTCCAGCCCTAAATCGTCATCATAGTCTTTCTCAATTTCGATCACATGAGTCTTACCCGCCCCATCGATCACTTCCAGTTCTAGAATTTCATCCGCACACAGGAATTGATAATCAATCAAATCACGGGGATGGCTACCATTAATCGCAACAATAGAATCCCCTGGTTCAAATCCAACCTCAGCAGCAATGGAGTTGGGAAGAACCTTTGTGATTAATACTGGACGAATCGAGCTTTGACTCATTGATAGCAGTTTTCAATTGGGTGACGCACAAAGTCGTTGGTTTTAGGGAACAGCGGATCTGGGAACAGGGAACAGGGGGAAGAGTGTGGGGAGAGAGGGTAGTGTGGGGAGAGGGGGGAGAGGGAAGAAGAGTGTGGGGAGAGGGGGGAGCTCACAAGGGTAGGTCTTTAAACATTGGGGCGAGTAATTACTTTCATTGCCTAGAATCTCTTCCAAATAAATATATATCAAAATATACAATAATTGCTGGAATAATTCTCCCCATCTCCCCACACTTCCCACACTTCCCACACTTCCCACACTCTTCACTAGTTTAAGGGATAATTCTCCCCATCTCCTCATCTCCCTATCTCCCCATTCCCCTCCTGGGAGGGGTTAGGGGTGGGTCCCCATCTCCCCATCTCCCCATCTCCCTATCTTCCCATATTCCTACACTTGCGATCGCTAACTATTTTGTAAAACCCCAGTTATAATAGCACCTAAAATTGCTATCCCAAACAATAACCGATACCAGACAAATATCCAGACACCTTGTTTCTTGAGATAGCTGATCATCCATGCGATCGCTACGTAGGAAAATACTGCTGATGAAATCACCCCTACAATCAGTGACATTGCGCCAGCATCCCCAATGCCATCTTTGAGCAAACCGACTAACTCCACTAAACCAGCTAAGGTAATGGCGGGGATGCCCAACAAAAAGGAAAACCGTGCTGCGGTTGCTCGTTCCAAACCCATGAATAAACCAGCAGTGAGAGTCGAGCCAGACCGGGAGACACCAGGCATTAAAGCCAACGCCTGAGCCAAGCCCATCCCAATCCCATCTTTAAGACCTAAATCCTCAAAGTTACGCTTACGCTTACCCACGACTTCAGAAACACCCATCAACAAACCCATCACAATCGAGACATAGGCGATTGACATGGTACTCCGTATCGGAGAATTATCATAATCAGGGATAAAGATTTTAATCAGCAGTCCAAAGAAGACAATGGGTAGGGTGCCCAAGGCAATTCCCAGGGCCATCTGGAAGTCTTGGGATTGGTAATCGGATGTACGGATAGCTTTGAATGCGCCAGTAGTGACTTTAGCCAAGTCTCCCCAGAAGTACCACACTACCGCCGCAATGGAGCCTAGTTGAATCACAGCCGTAAACGCAACCCCTGGATCACCCCAGCCTAAGGCCACAGGTACCACTTTTAAATGAGCGGTACTACTGATGGGCAGGAATTCCGTGAACCCCTGTACAAAACCCAGCACCACAGCCTGAAAAATAGTCATGTGGGGCGTAGTAATTGTAGCAGTGGTACTGGTTGAGGATAAGACATCTGGGGCAGGAGTTGTGGCGAGAACCTTCAAGGGGAAGGTAAGGCAGGCGCTAAGGACAGCAATGATAGAAAAATTGATAAATTGACGTTTTGATAAGACCATTCTTTCCCCTATTGAGGTTGCTCCAGCTGAATCAGCCAGCCTTAATTCAATCGGTATTCTGGCATAAGTTACCAACAATCGCCAAGGGAATCTGGATACTTAGCAAACTCTTTATCGTATCCCAATTCCATGTCGTATTGATCCTTAATCCTTAAACCTTAATATTTAATCCTTCTCGGGAATCAGGAATCGGGAGTCGGGAATCGGGAATCGGGAATCGGGAATCGGGAATCGGGAATCGGGAATCGGGAATCGGGAATCGGGAATCGGGAATCGGGAATCGGGAATCGGGAATCGGGAATCGGGAATCGGGAATCGGGAATCGGGAGCGGTGCGCTTGACCTAGGGAATCGGTAAAAAAGTCTAGCAATAGCCCTGGCCCTACCGGTAGCGCACCACCCAGGCTAAGGAAATCTTAATTTTCCATAAATTTTTGAGTTCATCCTTCAGATTTTAGATGGCAATTATCATAATCATGAGGTACAAAAAATTTTTTCCCTATTCCCTACTCCCTACTCCCTACTCCCTACTCCCTACTCCCTACTCCCTGTTACCTATTCCCTATTCCCTATTCCCTATTCCCTACTCCCTACTCCCTAAAAATTTGTACTTCACCCAATTGAAAAATTAAATATTTCTACCCTTGCCATCAACCACCACATTTCAGTACTATTACCAATATGCCCCCAGGGGGGATATTGGTAATGATATATTAAGTTCAATAAAGATAATTAACGATAAGTAACAAAATTTTGTTGAAAAATACTTGGTTTTCTGCTAGAGCCCCAAGGAATTCCCATCAGTCAGGGCAACTGCTTCTATCGATCCCCCCTAGGGGAGTGAGTAATCCTCAAGGATGGCTATTATTTGCTGCCGCCTCTTTCCTGGTTTCTGTACCAGTGTTCTTTCAAGCTCCCCTAGTGCGCCTTTTCCCACTGTTGAGTTTAGTCATCACCTTCGCTTGGGTGTGGCTGGGGGTAAAACTGCTCCAACGTCCATCAACCCAAGTCTGGGGTGACTTGCTGTTGGGATTTAGCTGGAGTTGGCTGGCTGGTTCACTATATTGGGGTTGGTTGCGCACTGAACCTCTATGGCATTTACCCGTAGAAGCGATTGGTCTACCATTCGCTCTGTGGGGATTGTGGCGGGGTTGGGGAAAGGTAGGAAATCTATTTTACTTGGGTTCGTTATTCGGTACAGCCATGACCGACATCTATTTCTACTTGACGAATCTAATTACTTACTGGCGTCAGGTGATGGTAGTAGAGCCAGTCCTGGCAAAACCAATCTTTCAAAATGCGATCGCACAAGTCCAAACCCCTTGGGGAATTAGCTGGGCAGTGGTTTTGGTTGCTACGCTAGGAATAGTTGGTCTTTGGTCATTGACAAAAGAACAGCCCCATTGGTGGACGTTTAGTGGAGCGGTGTTGAGTACAATCGTGGTAGATAGTCTTTTTTGGTTGGCAGCTAACCTAGCATGATCACTCCAGACACTAACCCTAAAGGGTACAGTGTGGGCTTCTTCGGAAGCCTTCGTCATTTATTTATTTATATTTAGTGATTTATATATTTATATTAGGTTAGGTTAGTTTTGAGCGTTGTCATTCCGAAATGACTTGATCATCCTTTGAATCCATCTACTAGGGTCAGCTTCTGAGTCTTGCTGGGTCATTGACAGCAGCAAACTCAAGCTCGATTAGCAGTAATTGGTTAGTAACTTATGGCTGCTATTGTTTCTCCAACTTCTGCGCTATCCTTCCCTGATCAGGGGAAATCTTGGAAAATTGATGCAATGATCAACGTCTCAATTAACCCTGTTGTTGCTCCTATATCTGTGGTGACTTTGCGATCCACCCCTTACCTACTTATGCCTACCGGCTCTGACGATCAGTATATGCCATTAGTTGGTAGTAATTGCTGGACCGTCGGTCGTAGTTATGATAACAATTTTGTACTTTCAGATCGCTGGATTTCCAGAAACCATGCGATGTTGCAGTGTACCGAAAACGGTGATTTCTATCTTATTGATTTAGGCAGCCGTAACGGTACATTTGTCAATGGACGCAGAGTCAGTATTCCGGTGACCTTGCGCAATGGCGATCATCTTACCTTTGGTCAGACAGAATTGGAGTTTTATTGCCCACCCAAGGCTCATAAAACTGAACCATCCGAACCTATACATAAAGATACCCAAACCTCAATATTGCACGTGCGCCGCCTGATTTCTGTGATGGTGGTGGACATCCGGAATTTCACCGTACTCACCCACCAGTTAGATGAAACCACCCTCTCAGTGGCAATTGGTAGTTGGTTCCGGGAGTCTGGAGAAATTCTGAAAAGGTGTGGCAGTTGGGTAGATAAATACATCGGTGACGCGATTATGGCGATTTGGTTTCATGGCTCTGAAGGGGTCAGTGATCAAGAAGCCATGAGTATTTTGCAAGCAGTCAATGACCTCAACAAAATGACTACCAATCTGTCTAATGAATATCCTCTGCCCTTCCCACTGCGAATTGGTACTGGAATCAACACAGGAATTGCGATTGTTGGTAACACCACTGGTAGTGGCGATCGCCCAGAATACACTGCTATTGGGGATACTGTAATTGCCGCTTTTCGCCTCGAATCTGCCACCAAGGAACTTGGTCTAGATATTGCCCTAGGGGAGGATACATACCGTTACGTTTCTAAAATCGGAAAGTCTGAGCTTAACTTCAAGCAACACACTGTAAATCTCAAAGGTTATGATAATTCCACTATTACCTACGCTGGAACCTATGGAGATTTAGAAAATTTCTTGCGTGCGAGTTAATTCTACTCAACCCGCTATTGAATAAGCTTTATTAAAAGGTATTGCTAAAGTATCAATCATTTCGGTAACGGTTAGTAGAATTGAGAATTGAGAATTGAGAATTGAGAATTGAGAATTGAGAATTGAGAATTGAGAATTGAGAATTGAGAATTGAGAATTGAGAATTGAGAATTCAATATTCAACCTTTAACCTTCAACCTGCTAACCTGCAACCTTAAAAATTAATCCCTAACTATTAAAACTTGAACTGAGCCCCTGCTTGGACTCTAGCATCAAATCCCTGGTCACCGGTACCTAGTTTAGAATCTATAAATATACCATTATCTGAATGGTACCTCAAGATAGCGCCATAGTTAAAGTCTGAAACTCGACTTTCAAGCCCCACATTGGTAGTGGTGAAATTTCTGACATAAGCGCCTAGAGAAAAATTATCGATCACTCGTTGTAAAAGCTCTACATCATAAAACACCTTTCTACCTATCTCTAGATTAAGCTTGGATTTTAAACCGCCGACAGTTCCTAATTCTCCAGTAATATTATATCCGACAATTTCCCATAGGAAAGGATTCACCGCTAAATTCAATAAATCCTTGGTCATCGCTCCCTTTGGCTGTGCAAGTTGAGAATTATTTAATAGGCGGAAAGTTTTGAATTTTATTAAATAAATTTATTTTATTTGATAACAAAAAAATAAGTAATTTTTTATCCGGATAAAAATAGAAGAATAGGGAACAGGGAACAGGGAGTAGGGAGTAGGGAGTAGGGAGCGGCGGAATATAGGGTAGACAGAGAATATATTGGCACTTTCTGGATTTCTCACCACTGAATCAGTAGCTAATATAATGGATAGCAAGAGCATCAGGGTCACGAAGCATCTCAATAATAATCTCAATGACCTTCATTCCTGGAGAGCTAGTCTGTGAGTGATCGTAACGATTTAATTGAAATTTTTGGTGCTCAGAATCCCTCTCGCCGTGGGGATGTAATTTTTGTCCATGGACTCGGAGGTGATGCCCGGGGTACTTGGCACCCGCAAGAACGGCGAGATGATAATAATTTTTGGCCTGCTTGGCTGGGGGAAGATTTATCAGATGTGGGAATTTGGTCTCTGGCTTATGAGGTAGAACCATTTAGATGGAAGGGTAATTCTATGCCTCTGGTAGACCGGGCGACTAATAGTTTAGATCTACTGGATAGCTATGAGATAGGCGATCGCCCAATAATTTTCGTTACTCACAGTATGGGGGGACTGCTGGTGAAACAGATGCTGCGCAGTGCTAGGGATTTCGGCAAATGGCAAGCGATCGCATCTGGGACCAGGGGAATTGTTTTCCTGTCTACGCCTCATTCTGGTTCTGATCTGGCAAATTGGATTAATTATATTGGCACAATTCTACAAACCACTGTCAGTGTTGAGGAGTTGGAGGCGCACCATTCTCGCTTACGGGAACTGAATCTTTTGTATCGCAATGACGACCAGTTTAGCCAAATCCCGATGCTGGTTTACTGCGAAACCAAAGCTACTAATGGGATTTTAGTGGTGAATCAAACCAGTGCTGACCCTGGTATTAAGGGGGTTATTCCTGTCCCGATGGATGTTGACCATATTTCTATCTGCAAAGTAGAGCATAAAAAGAATCGAATCTACCGTCAGGTAAAGCGGTTTGTCAATCATAATTTAACAACTCCTCTGCCACTGATTCAACCGAAAGTAGCAGTTCATCCCGATAGTAATCCTGATAGTAAAGAAGAAGAGGAAAAAAAAAAGTTGATGATGGACTAGGTTTAAAAGACATTCCCCAAAATCTGCCCCGCACCTATGTTTCCAAATTCGTTGGACGCTCAAGTGAACTGGAAACTCTACACCAGCGGCTACAGCAGGCAGAACGGGTGGTAATTTCTGCTATTTCTGGCATGGGTGGTATCGGTAAAACTGAATTAGCCCTGCAATATGCCATCAACTATTACCGGAAACATTATCTCGCTGGGGTTTGCTGGCTGCAGGCGCGGGATGTGGATTTAGGTAATTTAGGGACTCAAATTGTAAAGTTTGCGCGGAACAAAATGAAGTTATCCGTGCCGCAGAAATTAGACGACCAACCCCTCAATCTCGACGAACAAGCGCAGTGGTGCTGGGACAATTGGCAGCCATCGGATAATTTGGTGCTGGTGATTTTGGATGATGTTACTGAATATGATAAAATTAAAGCCTATCTGCCTCCAAATCACCCCCGTTTTAAGATTATTATTACTACCAGGAAGCAGTCGTTAGCAGAGTCTTTTGAGATGTTGCCATTGCAAGTACTTTCGGAAGCAGCGGCTTTGGAGTTATTGGAATCCCTAATCGGAAAAGAAAGACTAAACCGGCAGTGGTCGGAAGCCAAAAAACTCTGCAAATGGTTGGGATATCTACCCCTAGGTTTAGAATTGGTAGGGCGATATTTAAAAACGAAAAAGGATATATCCCTGACAGATATGCAGCAGCGGTTGGAAAAAAAGCATTTGGAACAGCGATCGCTAAAAGAACCAACTGCTACTATGACAGCACAAAAAGGAGTGGCAGCTGCTTTTGAGTTGAGTTGGCTTGAACTGAATCAAGATGCCCAGCAGTTGGGTTGTCTGCTGAGTTTGTTTGCTTTGGCTCCCATTGAGTGGGAATTGGTGGAAAATTGTTTGCCTGACCAAGACTCAGAAGATTTAGAAGATCTTAGAGATGACTTTCTGTTGGAACTGAATTTACTTGGGCGCAAGGGTCAGGGAATCTACCAGCTGCACGAGTTGATTCGAGAGTTTCTACGGGACAAAATGGAACATTACGATGGGGCTGATCAACTCAAGCAGGGATTTGGTGAGGCAATGGTGGCCGTAGCAGATAAAATTCCCAAAGCAACGACACAAAAGGATATTGCTACAGCTAGTCCCGCCATCCCTCACCTGACAGAAGCTGCGACAGTACTCTTAGACTGGCTCAAGGATGAAGATTTATACCAACCTTTCCAGGGTCTGGGTTGGTTTTACGAAGGTCAAATGGCTTATGACCAGGCATTACTCTGGTTAGAGCAAGGCTTAGAGCTTACCCGCGATCGCTTGGGAGAAGAACACCCAGATGTGGCCACCTCCCTCAACAATCTGGCAGTACTCTACTATAGGCAGGGACGGTACTGCAAGGCAGAACCTCTCTATGTCCAAGCCTTGGAGATGAAGAAAAAACTTTTAGGTACTGAACACCCCTCTGTCGCCATCTCCCTCAACAATCTGGCATTAGTCTACAATTATCAGGGGCGGTACTGTAAGGCCGAACCTCTTTTTGTCCAAGCCTTGGAGATCAGGAACAAACTATACGGTCAAGAACACCCACGTCTCGCTATCTCCCTCAACAATCTGGCATTAGTCTACCGTTATCAGGGACGGTACTGTGAGGCCGAACCTCTCTATTTCCAAGCCTTGGAGATGAAGAAAAAACTATACGGTCAAGAACACCCATCTATCGCTATCTCCCTCCACAATCTGGCTACTATCTACTGTGATCAGGCACGGTACTCCGAGGCAGAATCTCTGCATGTCGAAGCCTTGGAGATGAAGAAAAAACTTTTAGGTCAACAACACCCACGTGTCGCAGAATCTCTCAACGGTCTGGCTAATCTCTACTCTAATCAAGGACGGTACTGTGAGGCCGAACCTCGTTTTGTCCAAGCCTTGGAGATGAGGAAAAAACTTTTAGGTCAACAACACCCAAATTTCGCCAACTCCCTCAAGGGTCTGGCAGAACTCTACAATAATCAAGGACGCTACTCCGAGGCAGAACCTCTTTTTGTCCAAGCCTTGGAGATTTTTGAACAAAAGTTAGGGTCAAATCATCCCAAGACTATCGCTTGCCGCGAGAATCTTCAAAAATTGCGGGATGAGCTGACCTAGGAAGGCAGAAGGCAGAAGGAAAGGCAAGAGGCAAGAGGCAAGAGGCAAAAGAAAAAAAAATAGCAATTAAAGTAGGGTGGGCAAAGTAATCTAATCTATCAATACTCACGCATAACCAAACGGTTTTTGCCCACCCTACAAGCTAAAAACTATAGCCTAGAACAAGTTAATTTTTATGCTATACTATAGAGGTTTAATCACCAGTATTGCAGTCAGTTTTTTCTGATGACAAAAGTAGAACAGATTCAAGCTGAAATTGAGGCTCTCTCTAAGGAAGATTTCGTGCGCTTGAGAGAGTGGTTTGCTGAAAGAGACTGGTTACTCTGGGATAAACAGCTTGAAGCTGATATTGCCGATGGTAAGTTAGACTTCTTACTTGAGGAAGCAATGACAGCTAAATCCGAAGGAAAATTACAGGATTTGTAAGTGCATCGAACAACACCGCAATTTTGGAAGCGTTTTTACGCACTACCCGAAGCTGTTCAAGGTCTAGCCCGAAAAAATTATGAGTTGCTCAAAGCAGACCGACATCATCCATCTCTAAACTTTAAAAAGGTGGGTAAAAAATATTGGTCAATACGTGTTGGATTGAGTCACAGAGCATTAGCAATAGAGGATGGCTCTGACTTCATTTGGGTTTGGATAGGTGACCACGATGAATATGACAGACTAATCCGCTAGCTTCACTTTTCTGTTTGAGCTGGAGGAGCGAGACTGGTTGACTGACAAAAGATCATGGCGTAGGGAGTCGTTGAGGCAATGAAACCCAACAAAGGGTTAGACTTTCGTGTTCGTTACGCTATCGCTAACCCAACCTACGGGAGCATCAACTGTTCCCTGTTCCCTGTTCCCTGTTCCCGATTCCCGATTCCCGATTCCCGATTCCCGATTCCCTACTCCCTACTCCCTACTCCCTACTCCCTACTCCCTACTCCCTGATCAAATTACCGTAACCGTCCCGAACGCAAGATACTAACAATCAGCCACAAGCCTAAAAAACTAGCAGCAGCAAACAGGATATTAGTAACCACAGACATCTGGGGAGTTTGGCTTCCTGAGGCCACAATTGCTGCACCCACAATCAGGGAACCGACTACAATACTGAAGGAGAGTCGATTAGCGGAATCATCGATACTGTAACGTAGTTTGTCTAGCTCTGGGACAGTAATATTCCACTTCAGGGTTTCGGAACTGACCCGGTTTAAAAATAATTCGATTTGAGAAGGCGATCGCAATGACAGGCTTTTGAGATCCAAAACCGTTCTCAGAAGGGTTTGTAAGGGATCATCTCCCAGGAGTTGACGGCGAAACACTTCCGTAATCAGGGGTTTGATTTGGTCGAGCAGGTTAATTTCGGGATAAAACCCACGGGTAACCCCTTCCAAGTTAGCTAGGGTTTTGGCATATAAACCCATATTACCGGGTAAGCGGATTTTATTATTGCGCGAGACTTGCAGTATCTCATAAAACACTTCACTAAAGTTGATTTTGGAGAGGCTTCGGTTGTAATACTTGCGCAGCATACGGTCATAGTCATTTTCCAGGCCAGATAAATTGACCGACTCACCTGCTTCAGATAGTTGTAGGGTTAACTGAGCACATCGCTTGCCATCTAAATCTACAATTGCTAAGAGCATCTCCGTCAAAATCTGTTGGCTGCGGGGGTCTAAGCGTCCAATCATGCCACAGTCTAATAAGGCGACGCGACCATCCCTCAGATAAAATATGTTTCCGGGATGGGGGTCAGCATGGAAGAAGCCATCGATGTAAACCTGCTGGAAAAAAGCCCGAAATAACAGGGTGGTAATTTCCCGTCGCTGGGTCTGGGTATCTTTGCCCTCTTGAGTTTGTGATAATTGCGCCGATAGCAGAGGTGCCCCTTCCAGCCACTCAATGGTAAGTAGCTTTTGGCTGGTCAAATCCCAGTAAATCTTTGGTATCACTAATTGCTGGGAATCGAACCAGCGGCTATTGGATAGATTACTGCGGAGTTTATCGGTATAGTTAGCTTCTTGGGTAAAATCCAGTTCTGCTTCTAGGGCAGTAACAAATTCATCGGCTATGGCAACGATATCGTAAGTCTTACCAAATTCCGTCAGAGACACTAACTCTGCTAAGCCTCTAATGATAGCAATATCTTGGGCAACGATCTGGTCAATCCCAGGACGTTGAACTTTCAGGGCCACGTCTTGACCATTTTTGAGGGTAGCCCGATG
Source organism: Moorena sp. SIO3I6 (assembly GCF_010672095.1). Lineage (NCBI taxonomy): Bacteria > Bacillati > Cyanobacteriota > Cyanophyceae > Coleofasciculales > Coleofasciculaceae > Moorena > Moorena sp. SIO3I6. The sequence continues at coordinate 12,739 of NZ_JAAHHU010000042.1, forward strand.
GACTTGACCAATGGAACCAGCAGCAATGGCTTGGGGATTGATGGTAGTAAAGGTTTCTGAGATTGGCTGTGCTAGTTCTTGCTGTAGCAAGCTTTCTATTTCACTCCAGGCTACTGGTGGTACATTGGCTTGCAAGTCAGTCAGGACTTCCACATAGGCTCCTGGTAATAGGTCGGGACGGGTAGACAGAAGTTGTCCTAACTTAACGTACACCGGACCTAAATTGATTAAAATGTTGCGAAGGACAGCAGGAGGGGGGAGTTGAGGTTCGTCATTATTTTTGTTGCCCGTTAGGAGTCCTCGCATGTAATCCCAACCGTTTCGGAACACAACTTCTAGGATTTCTCGCTGGCGGGTACTGGTTTGAGTTAGGGAAAACATTCGCTGAGGGTGGTTGAGTCATTTGGTTATATACTAGACTTCGCGGCAAAGTGGGGAAGAGGGAATCGGGAATCGGGAATCGGGAATCGGGAATCGGCAACAAGAATTGATGCCACAGCGTCGAAGCCTGTGGCACAAGGGCTGGATCGCACAAAAAAAAATTTTCTGATCTACTTGCCAATCCAGACTAGGTTTGTTAGACTTAATAAGGCGTCAAAAAAGACAAGCCGAAAAAAGACAAGCCGGGATAGCTCAGCTGGTAGAGCAGAGGACTGAAAATCCTCGTGTCGGCGGTTCAAGTCCGCCTCCTGGCATCTTCTTTAAATTGGGTGAGTTGCAAATTCTTGGGTTTTAGGGAATCGGGAATCGGGAATCGGGAATCGGGAATCGGGGAAAAATCCTGTGTGGCTGATTGCTGATAGCTTAAATAGACTTCAATCCCACCAATAGCAAACAACAACTGCATCGCGATCACGTTGAATACCGTCTCCCCATAATGCCCCTTCGTATCGATATCTTAATCGGCGTTTGAGTCGGTAACTATACTCTTCGTTTGTGCCATCAGTTACCTCTACCGAGTCAGCTCGCCATTTTTTACCCAAATCGATTAGTTGGGAAACTTTGGTATCTTGATTTTCTGCAAGTATGTATAGGGTATCTGCTGGATAGGCCACAAAATGAATAATGCTGCTATCTGGCATTGGACGATAGTTTGCCATTGCCAGCAGGGTATCTAGCAAACCACCAAAACTTAACCCATGTTCATCTGGGGCAAAGACTGGTTTGGTAAACAGAAAGCTTGCCCATAAATCTCTGTGCTTGGAAAGGTCAGTAATAACTTCTGGGCCATCAAACTCATTGAATCGGCGCTGCCAAACTAAAGCAGCAAATAGTTCTTGGGGAGAATAGGATTCAGCAAGGGATTGGATTTTAGTCAAGTCAAGCATTGTTGTTATGAGGGGTTTTACCTCGCCTAACTTCTTCTGCGTAAAAACGTGCCATCTACTAGGCTACCTCATTGCGCTCAATCGCTATTTCGATTTCATCGGGGTGAGCTTTTGCGTATACCCAAGCATTGGCTAAATCAGCAGCTGTAATTGTTGGATAACTTGTTAAAAGGTCACCATCACTGTATCCAAGACGACGAGCTTCTACAATTACCCAGACCGTAATACGAGTATTGGCAATACAAGCTTATTCCCCACAAACTCTAGGGTTTTTCTCAATTCCTTGCCAATTGTTTGTGAGACTTTGAGCCAGTAACTGAATAACCTGCACTTTTTCACTAGGGCTAAGGGCAAGAAGTTTTTGCTCTAAGTCTTGAAGTATCACAGAAGTCAATCCTTTGCTATAAATCTGATCTTAGTATAATATCATGTTAATAGAATCACTTATCAAAAAATATACCTTACTTTTGGTAGGTAATCTTCCTCCTTATCCCCTGTTCCCTGTTCCCTGTTCCCTGTTCCCTTTTATCTACTAATTATAAGTGTTCAACCAACCTTGATATAAGTGATAAAAATAATCGGGTGAACCCAAAAGCTCACCCGATTATTCAGCTAAACTAAACTAAACTAATCTACTTAAGGGTTCCCGCTGGGATGCCTAAAATATCTTCAATCTTGGGCATTTCTTCGATAGGAATCACCCGTCCTTCATCTTCAAATCCAGCGATTTGATCAAAATTCAAATACTGATACAAATCACTAGCAAAGGGATTAATTTTCTCGGCTACAATTGACTGATACTCTTCAGCGCTGGGAATCCGACCTAACAAGGCACAAGCTGCTGCTAATTCAGCAGAACCCAAATAGACTCGGGCACCTTTACCCATACGATTATTAAAATTACGAGTAGAGGTAGAGAATACGGTGGCTTTATCAGCAACCCGAGCTTGATTCCCCATGCACAGGGAACATCCAGGCATTTCAGTCCGGGCACCAGCTATGCCAAAGATACCGTAAACCCCTTCTTCTTTGAGTTGTTTCTCATCCATCCGGGTAGGGGGACAAATCCACAACCGAGTGCTAACAGGGGGTTCCCCTTCTAGGACTTTGGCAGCGGCACGGTAGTGTCCAATATTGGTCATGCAAGACCCAATGAAGACTTCATCAATGCGATCGCTTGCGACTTCAGACAACAATTTCACATTATCTGGGTCATTGGGAGCCGCTACAATCGGCTCAGTGATTTCATTCAAGTCAATCTCGATAATTTCAGCATACTCTGCATCTGGATCTGCTTCCATCAGTACCGGATTTGCCAACCATTCTTCCATCTTGGCCACCCGACGCATGATCGTACGGGCATCTTGATAGCCTCGTGCCACCATATTTTTCAGTAGCGCGATATTGGAACGCAAATACTCAGATACTGTTTCTATTCCCAGCTTAATGGTACAGCCAGCACAAGACCGTTCCGCAGTAGCGTCAGTAAGTTCAAAGGCTTGCTCAACTTTCAAATCGGGCAATCCTTCTATTTCCATAATCCGTCCCGAGAAGACATTTTTCTTATTCTTCTTCTCTACCGTCAGCAACCCTTGTTGAATAGCCACATAGGGAATAGCATTGACAATATCCCGCAATGTTACCCCTGGTTGCAATTCACCTTTGAACCGCACTAACACAGATTCGGGCATATCTAAGGGCATGACTCCCAAAGCGGCACCAAAGGCCACTAATCCAGAACCGGCAGGGAAGGAAATGCCTAGGGGGAAACGGGTGTGAGAGTCTCCACCAGTGCCTACGGTATCAGGTAATAACATCCGGTTCAACCAAGAGTGGATAATGCCATCCCCAGGACGCAAGGCTACACCAGCACGAGAGGCAAAGAAGTCGGGCAATTGTTTATGGACTTTGACATCAACGGGCTTGGGATAAGCAGCAGTATGGCAGAAGCTTTGCATGACTAGGTCGGCACTGAAACCAAGACAAGCCAGTTCTTTTAATTCATCCCGAGTCATGGGTCCTGTGGTATCCTGGGAACCAACTGTAGTCATGATCGGTTCGCAAGAGCTACCTGGACGAACACCCGGTAAGCCACAGGCTTTACCGACCATCTTCTGGGCTAAGGTGAAGCCTTTGCCTGTATCTTCTGGTATGCTTGGACGGGTAAACAGGGGACTTGGTTCTAATCCCAAGGCTTCCCGGGTTTTATCCGTAAGCGATCGCCCAATCAGTAACGGAATCCGTCCACCAGCACGGACTTCATCGAGGATGGTATCGGGTTTGAGGGTAAAGGTGGAAATGACTTCCCCAGCTTGGTTAGTGATTTCACCCTTGTAGGGATGGATAGTAATCACATCCCCAGTTTCCATTTTTGAAACATCGCACTCAATGGGCAATGCACCAGAATCTTCAGCAGTGTTGAAGAAGATCGGGGCAATTTTGCCACCTAAGATATATCCCCCAGCTCGCTTATTGGGAACATAGGGGATATCTTCACCGATATGCCAAAGTAAGGAATTAATTGCGGATTTCCGGGATGAACCAGTACCAACAACATCCCCAACATAAGCCACAGGATACCCGTTTTGTTTTAATTTAGCAATAGTATCTAAAGCCGACGGTATCCGAGATTCCAACATGGCCAAGCCATGTAACGGAATATCTGGGCGAGTGGTGGCGTGAGTGGCCGGGGATAAGTCATCGGTATTGGTTTCTCCGGGTACCTTAAATACAGTCACAGTAACTGCTTCGGGGAGTTTGGGACGCTGGATGAACCAGGCAGCATTGGCCCAAGCATCGATGACTTGCTTGGCGTAAGGATTGACATCGGAAATTTCTAGAACATCATTGAAGGCATCAAAGACAAGTAATGTCTTACTTAGGGCAGTAGCGGCTTCGGCTACTAAGGTGGTCTGATCAGACTGGAGTAACTCAACTAGGGATTGGACATTGTAGCCTCCGACCATAGTACCCAATAGGTCTACAGCACCCTGGGGGGAAATTAGGGGACTAGTGAGTTCTGCTTTTGCGATCGCAGTTAAAAACCCGGCTTTGACATAAGCTGCTTCATCCACTCCAGGGGGAATGCGATCGCGTAACATAGCCATTAATGCTTCTTCTTCCCCAGCTGGTGGATTTTGCAGCAGTTCACAAAGTTGGGATGTTTGCTCAGCACTTAGGGGTAGGGGAGGAATTCCTTTAGCTCCCCGTTCAGCTAGGTGTTCACGATAAGAGTTCAGCATCATAGATTTACCTGTGCGCGGGCTTCATGTAAGACAATTGTTACAAAATATTGCCCTACCAGAGTGTGGCAAGTCATCAAAGCATCAAAAATCAAAGCATCAAAAAAGCGATCGCTGTGGATCGCTGTGTCTGATGTTAGAGAGTTGTGAGAGTATCTGGGTTAACTCACTAGATAGGCTGCATCTGCTTTGACTCATCTTCTAGAAGCCTGACCAAATTCTGATCACCTTTAGCTTTAGCTACCTCTAGACGATGTTCCAAAGTTTGGCGCATCGTAGCCAGATGAACTTTTCTGCTCTCATTCAAGACTTTTTGCAGCCGGTGGCGAGCAATCGATGTCTTTGCCGCTACAGTAGAAATCGATTTAGCCATTGGTTGAGAATCAGCGACAGTATTAGTTACAGTTGCATTACCAGTGCAGTAAGAAACACCACGCCATTTCAGATGATTTACCGGTGGCGGTTCAGGCATGTGTCTGGGATAGTGAACTCTCCAATTCTGAGCCCGATAAGTGCCACCAATTTCACCCTCTCTCACTTCTAGTAGAGAGGGTTCAGCGTCGTAACTTACACCACGATACCTAAGTTTCATATCTATTACCCCTCCGATTGACTAATAATAATATCAGACTACTTTTTTCAATAGTCTTGAGTGCTTTGAATAATGTTGAGTACTGAAATATTGAGTAATGAAATCTTGAGTACTAGAATGCTGAGTACCGAAATGCTGAGTACCGAAATGTTTAGTACTGAAATGTTTAGTATTGAGTAATATGTGATCAATGTTTACTCAGCCCTGAGGTCTTGACGCACCCAGCACCCAGCACTTTTTGACTCAAACAAAACTAGTGATACAAAGAGCTACCCTCTTTTATAGCTAACACCACGATAGGTCATGTTAGCCGATGATTTACGCCAAGGATTATGCTTAATCCGGTGAACTTTCCAGCTATGACCCCGGTAAGTTCCACCAATTTCCCCTTCAGATACTTCTAGGGTAGATGGTTCACTTTGATAACTAACACCTCGGTAAGAAAGTTTCATTGCTCGAATACCTCCGATTGGATTGCTTAATGAGATTGCTTAATGGAATTGCTTAATAAGTTGCTTGGCCAAGAATTGCTTAATAAGTTGCTTGGCCAGGTGAGGAATTCTGTCTAAGGGTTAGGCAAGCCTGCCCTAGGTATTACTTTCTTGGATTCTCTACGGCTGATCTACTTCAGGACATCTGAGTTGAGAGCCACTGAGCCGACAGAGACCTCAGTGTTTATTCAATTCCAATTTTTATTTCTGTATCTATTTTGACACTTTTTTCCAAAAAAGTCAAATGTTAAGAAAAAAAAACCAAATTAGATCCTATCCAGTGATTCAGGTTATAGGCTAAGGAGGTTCTGACCAAGTTTGCTAGCTCCTCGGAAAGCACGGAAGCCCTCAACTACGCCTCTTGTCCCTAATACTCAATAATTAATACTTAAGTATTAATTATTGAGTATTAATGCCTAAAACTTAATATTTCTAAAACTTAATATTCCTAAAACTTAATATTTAAAACAGTAAGCTATCAGCGCTGCCTCCCCAAGACCGCGCTGCATCGCTCCTAAACTCCGAAACGTGAGTCTAGTTTACTTCTGACTTCTGACTTCTGACTTCTGACGCTAAGCGTAGCGCTATATCAGGGAGTGGGGAATCTTCAAGAGTACCCCCAAGGGTACTTTTATAGCCCTTGAGAGACATAAAACTGGATTTTTGAAGAGATTCTTGTATCTATACTAACGAAACCTTGGAGAACTTCTATGATTAGGTGCATAAAACAACCCACTTCCTCAGTGCTCAAGGTGTTTTTACTGGGCTGCTCATTGCTACTGCTGCCCTGTAGTCCTGCCTTAGCTCAAGGGTGTACTCAAGCAGAGATTAAGACTAATATCGCCAGATTCAACGATATAAACAATACAACCGCTAAAGAAGCTATAGTCCAATGTGGTCCAAAATCTGTCTATTTACTGATTGAAGCCCTGAAGACGGATAAATCTGCTGCAGTTCGGGAGGGAGCTGCTGTTGCTCTGTGGAGTATAGGAGAGGAAGCGGATCAAGCTGTCCCTTGGTTGATTAAAGCCCTAAGGAACGATGAGTCGGCGACAGTTCGTGCCAAAGCCTCTGCTGCTCTGGGATTGATGGGAGAAGCATCTTTTGACATCCTCCCGCCGCTAAATCTGGCGATTATAGCGGGGGATTCCTAAACCTCGCAATTTAGGTTTTCTGCTTCATAGCAACAGCCTCCACCCTCAAGGGGCTTTCTGGTCTTACGCTCGCTCCACAGACTATCCCCGCAAGCCCTGCGGTTCTCATGTGTCGAGTTTTTAAAAGTATTGATTTACTTTTGATTCAAGGGTTGGCCTTCCATTGCCCCGTCATCTTTTCCCGGTCTACCAATTTTGCTGCGCCGCCAGATTACTGGACTTCGCTCGTTAGGCTGTCTGAATCCATTGTCTCGGGTGGGTCATTGACCATTTTTCTTATAACACATTTGTCCTCGGAAGACGCAATTCCTCTCCCGCTAACCCTACGGGTATAACGGGAGTCTCCTTGCTCTTAAGGATGAAGCTATCCCTGATCTGATTGATGCACTTAAGGATGAATCTGCTGAAGTTCGCGCCAATGGTGCTTATGCCTTAGGGAACTTGGGAAAGAAAACCCATGAGGCTGTACCTCACCTAATTGAAGCCTTGAGGAATGACCAATCTGCTCAGGTTCGTGCTAACGCTGCTTATGCCCTAGGGAATAAAAAAGAGGCAGCCAAGTCAGCTGTACCTTACCTGATTGAAGCGCTAAAGGATGAAACATTCTCGGTTCGTATGACTAGCATCAATGCCCTAGAGCAGATTGCCGAGAAAACTAAAGATGTTGTTCCCCAGCTCATTGAGCGACTCAGGAACGATAAATCTGTCCTGATCCGGATTCGCGCTACCGAGGTACTAGGGGAAATTGGAGAGGCAGCTAAGGATGCTCTGCCTCTATTAATTGAGTTGCTTGAGGATAACTCAGTCTATGTTCGCTATTATGCCGCCTCTGCTCTAGGAAAGATGGGAACGGAAGGGGTTCAGGCTGTCCCTGACCTAATAGATGTCTTTTTCAAAGATGAATCTATCGATGTTCGCTATTCCGCCCTCTCTGCCGTTGTCGAAATTTCTTCTAAGGTTGGAAAACAGAGGAAGCAGCTCACCAAAGTGCAATTGGAACAATCCATACTGGAATTTGAAACAGTTATTCAAAGGCTAGAGCAAGACACGGAGAAAATTTTCCAGGATAGATGGATCGAAACCGTGCGTGGTGGTCTTGATAATCTCCAGCAAGAACAGGATTCTCGTAGTTATCAGAAAATTTTTAGCAAAGGGGTGATTATCTGGCTAACTCATATGCTGTTTTGGTTTGGACTAATACTGGTTTATCCCAAATCCCCCCAAGTCCAAGCTATCTTCTTTTGGAATCCCTCGGTGCGGAAGTTTTTTGGACTGGGGTACGTAGGCATAGCCCTAACTTGGATTCCCTTTCTACGCTCGAAGTTATTTGCCCCCTTCCAGGAATCCTTGCTGTCAGATGCAGATTTAGAAAACTTTGATGAACAAGCTTACTTTCCTAACTTGGAAGTCCAGCCCCAGGGAAGAAGTATAACGCAACCCATTCAAGAAGCAATACCGGATCTGGAATTACCCATTGTCCTGGAAGGAGAATCAGGATTAGGGAAATCGATGTTTCTACGGCACTTAGTGAAATCATCTAAGCGGATCATCGTCTATTTACCTGCTGAGAAATGCGCTAATGGCGTGATCGAAGCGATTCAAGCAAAACTTCATGGATTCGCCCAAGACTCTGGTTTCTTGCGAGACCTGATTTACAGTGATGCCATTGATATCTGTATTGATGGACTCAATGAAGTCACTCCAGACACACGAGCGATGATTACCACTTTTGTGGAAAGTTACTTCAAGGGCAATATTATCATCGGGACCCAATCCATGGAGTGGCAGACCCCCTCTTGCGCTACAACCTATGTACTGCAACCATTGAAACCTAAGCAGATTGAGAAATTTTTACTATCGCGCTATAAAATTATGCCCCCAGATGCTCCCATCTCGGGTATAAAGTACAAACAAGCCTGCGAAAAGTATATTGACACCGTTTTACATCAGTACCAATCAGAAGAAGAACACAGAGCTGTGCGTCGGATGCTGTCTAACCCTATGGACCTGACCATAGTGGCTCAGATGATAGCCCATGGGCAGAAACCAGACTTGCTGAATTTGCAGCAACAGCAGTATCAATATATGGCTCAGGAGTATGAACAACTCTATCTGAGAAAATTTCCCCTAGAGGCATTTGCTGAGACAGTTTACCAGATGCGCTTGCAAGATGAGGTAGCTATACCAGCTGAGAAATGGTTTGAAGAACTGATTTGCATCGAACGCCACAAAATGGTTTTGTCCCGTCTGTTTGTTGACCATGAAGGCAATGATCGAAAAGAATGGTATTTCCGCCACGACAAAATCCAGGACTTTTTCATCGTGCAGACCTTTCTAGGTGAGGGAAATGATTTGCCAAACAAGCATATCAGTGACCCTAGATTTCGCGGTGTGTACTTCCTCTTGGCAACTCTACTGCCGTGGAATGCTGCTTGGCGCTTGCGGGAAACCTTAATTAAATACGCAGCGAATACTAAAGACCATACAGTTAGTGATACTTTTGTTCAACTGTTGTTGTCCCGACAAGCGGCATGATCTGTTGAAGGTTGAGGGTTGTTGGTAAGAATGTAGAATGCAGAATGTAGAATTAATAATTAAGAATTAAGAATGGAGAATGAAGAATGGAGAATGAAGAATTAAGAATGAAGAATTAAGAATTAAGAAGGGAGAATGAAGAATGAAGAATGAAGAATTAAGAATTAAGAATTAAGAAGGGAGAATGAAGAATGCAGAATGAAGAATGCAGAATGAAGAATGGAGAATGAAGAATGAAGAATGGAGAATGGAAAATGCAGAATTCCAAATTCTAAATTCTAAATTCTAAATTCTAAATTCTAAATTCTAAATTCTAAGAAGGTTAAGGGTTCTGATAAAAGCCCATGACTCTCTGGACATAGTCAGCAGTTGCGCCACTGTTGCAGCCAGAGGGTTTTCCTGTCATCCACCAACAGGCGGTACGGCGAACAGCAATCATTTCATTGTTGCCACTATCTGTCAATTCAATATCCAGTTCCCGTCTGATGATACAAGCCACAACACTGCGTGCTGTTGCCGGGTCGGCTTCAAATTGTGCAGGTGTCATGGCCTGTCCTGCACATTGAGATGTCCAGCTCGGGATAATGGCCGGTAAAACTTGCCACTGGCTGTACATGCCGTCATTGGGACGATTGGGTGGTGCCGAAAGCCGCAGTGCTTCTACCAGAGCGTTGACTTGCTCATCCTCTACTTGTGCTGATACTGGTATTGCCCACAACCCCACACTCACTATTATTCCGGTCAAGAGCAGATTTTGAAATTTATTGATTACTTTATTGATTACATTTAAAGTGATCATTTTCAGATTTATTTGATATCTAAAATTAACTGAACTAAGAATGCTACTGGTCGCGACAGTGCTCAGGGAACTATGAATAATTAATGATTAATAATGATAACCCATGCTAGGAGTTAGGGGCTTGTACTGGCAAAACGATTAATGCAGAATTGTTAAATTCTGTATCTTATGTGTCTTATGTGTCTATTATGTATGTGTATGTATGTGCCGATTCATCGTTCATCATTCCTAAGACATAGTTCCTGAGACTTAAGGAATTTTTGATAATAATCCGATGATGATGGGGACTGTGAACAATAGAGCAATATCTAAAATCGTGATGGCTGCGAAGCTAATTTGTTGAGTATTCATGATGCACCGTTTCCTTGAGTATTAACAGCTGACCTAAGAATGCTAGCGGTAACTTAAATCCATTTCATCGATTTAGATCACGCAAGACTGTGATTTATGACAATCTATCTATGTGATATTGATCACTAATTTTAACCAAAATACTCTATACTATTCTATACTGTAATTTATAAAGAAAAGATTAAATCGCTGTAGGGCGCTTGATAGCGTAGACCATTGGTAAGTTTTTACTAGTGACAGGACTAAAATTAGTCCCAGAGGAACTATATTATATAAGTGCTTTAAAAATTATTAACGCACCCAAAGGATTTAATATTTATTTTATGAATAAGCTTTAAATTACTGATTTTTGATTAGGTTTGGTTGAGGTTTGTTTGTCAACAGTACTAGGCAGTAAACTATGAACAAACAACCGATTATATCAAGTCCAATGAATCACTTCTAATTACCATTTCAAAAATGCTGCCTCAACCCCTTGTTCTCGCCGAATCTTACTATCCTTCTCAAACCACTCGATGATCTGCTGATGGGTCAACTCTTCCATGGGCACCCCAGTATCTTGTGAAATATGCTTCAACAGTCTGAGGGAGGAAATCGTTAAACGAGTTAAAAATTTCTCTGGGGAAGAGAGCAATGCTTGGTCTACATCAGCGGATTCTTCCGGAGTTAAGAATTGGATTGAGGATTGCTGGGAATCAGCCATAAGGGTTTTCAAGGTTGACTACATAACTTTTAAGCTATCAGCTATCGGCTAATGCACTATGTCACAGGCTAGAAGCCTGTGCCACGCAAGCTAGTTGAGGTGCTATTAGCCAAAGGCTTGTGGCCAAAGGCTGACAGCTGAAGGCTGACGGCACCTCAAGTAGCGTGCGCGTAGCGCTTAAGCTTACAGGCTTAGTTATTGGCATGTTAGTTATTTGCTGGCGCTTTGATTAAATAGCCACACTGATGCTCTCCATTATTGAGCCAGTGAGTACGCTCGACTGTACAATCTGGCAATACGGCGGCAAACATTTCCAATTCATGACCACAGACACTGGGGTAAGATTCGGCAACGTTGGAAATAGCACAATTGTATTCAGTTAAAATATACTGCTCACTAACCCCATTATTTAAATTACCTGATTCTAGGGTGTGCCACTCTGCCATATAACCTTCTAGTCTACGTAGTTCTACCAACTTGGCTACTCGCTCTCCCACTGTACCATTCCCGATACACTCCCGGTATTCTTGAGCTTTACGTTGCCATTGCTTTTGTAGAATCGTGCTAGTCTGTTCACGACCCAAGGTTTCTGTCATGGTATCAAGCAGGGAAACAGAAAACTCTCCGTAATGATGGGGAAAGCGATCGCGTCCTTTGTGAGAGAGGTGATAGATATGTTGAGGACGCCCCATACCAATTTGAACAGCTTTGTACTCAATTAGCCCTTCTGCCTCCAATTCTTTGAGATGACGTCGAATAGCTTGGGCGCTAACCCCTATGGCTGTGGCTAACTCCTGGGCTCTTGCTCGATCCTGTTTGAGGAGATATTGTAGGATGTCTCGCTTGGTGGAAGTTTGCTGAGTAGGCATCATGGGCTTAGGAGTTGGGGAATTGGGTAACAGGGGAAGGGCACTCAGGCTTCCCTTTGGTGCTTGTCGGTACCGTTATTTCTATTTAATCTAAATTCTCTTGACTTTAACAACATGTTTGTTGTTAATATAACCTAGAATAGAGTTAAACAACAAAAACGTTGTTTTAATCCACCCAGTAACCAGATCACATCCCGTGGGCATGAGGAAGCTATGGATTTTAGTTGTAACCGGCGATAAAAGCAAGCCGCTGTCTTGATGCAGTCGCTACCCGCAGTCTACAACCTCTAACCTTCCAAGCTGCCAACCTACTCTACGGGAAAGTCAAAGGCGAACAAGCTATCACTGTGTTTGTAACTCTGTTGAATCCTTAATGATAAGAGAGCACTAAATCGATGACTGCCACTGTCAAGACATTAGTCAACCAGCCCTATAAGTACGGCTTTGTCACAGATATTGAAGCGGATACCATTCCTCGCGGACTCAATGAGGATATTATCCGTCTGATTTCCGCTAAGAAAAACGAACCTGAGTTCATGCTGGAGTTTCGCCTAAAGGCGTATCGACAATGGCAGAAAATGACCGAGCCAACCTGGCCCCATGTCACCTATCCTCCCATTGATTACCAAAAGATTATCTACTACTCAGCACCCAAACAGAAGAAGGAAAAACTCAATAGCCTGGACGAAGTTGACCCAGCTTTACTGGAAACCTTTGATAAATTAGGCATTTCCCTATCTGAGCAAAAGCGGCTGGCTAATGTAGCAGTGGATGCCATCTTTGATAGTGTCTCGATCGCCACTACCTTCAAAGACAAGCTGGCTGAGTCGGGAGTAATTTTCTGCTCGATTTCGGAAGCGTTGCAAGAACACCCAGAGTTAGTAAGAAAATACCTGGGTAGTGTTGTTCCTGTGGCAGATAATTACTTTGTTGCTCTCAATTCTGCTGTTTTCAGTGATGGTTCCTTTGTCTATATTCCCAAAGGAGTCAAGTGCCCGATGGAACTGTCTACGTATTTCCGGATTAATAATGGAGATACTGGACAGTTCGAGCGTACCCTAATTGTGGCGGAAGAAGGCAGCAATGTTAGTTACCTAGAAGGCTGCACTGCGCCCATGTACGATAGTAACCAGCTGCACGCAGCTGTGGTGGAATTGGTTGCCCTGGACAATGCTGAGATTAAATACTCCACGGTGCAAAACTGGTTCGCTGGGGATAAAAATGGTAAAGGTGGGATTTACAACTTTGTTACCAAGCGGGGATTGTGCAAGGGAGTCAACTCGAAGATTTCCTGGACTCAGGTCGAAACTGGTTCTGCAATTACTTGGAAGTATCCCAGTTGTGTTCTAGTCGGTGACAATTCTATTGGTGAATTCTACTCTGTTGCTCTAACCAACAATCTCCAACAAGCCGACACAGGTACCAAGATGGTGCATATCGGTAAAAATACCCGCAGCACGATCATTTCTAAGGGGATTTCTGCTGGTAAGTCCAAAAATAGCTACCGTGGTTTAGTAAAAATTGGTCCGAAGGCAAAGGGAGCACGGAACTACTCCCAGTGTGATTCTATGTTGATAGGGGATACGGCTGAGGCGAATACGTTTCCTTACATTCAAGTCCAGAACAACATGGGCAAAGTGGAACACGAAGCCTCGACTTCTAAAATTGGTGAAGACCAGCTATTTTTCTTCGCTCAACGAGGGATTTCAGAAGAAGATGCGATCTCCATGATGGTGAGTGGCTTCTGTAAAGATGTCTTCAATGAACTTCCCATGGAATTTGCTGCTGAAGCAGATAAACTTTTAAGCCTGAAGCTCGAAGGCACAGTGGGCTAACTAAGGTTAGCAGGTTGAATGTTGAATGTTGAATGTTGAATGTTGAAGGTTGAAGGTTGGGAGGTTGAAGGTTGAAGGTTGGGAGGTTGAAGGTTGAAGGTTGGGAGGTTGAAGGTTGAAGGTTGGGAGGTTGAAGGTTGAAGGTTGTTAGCAGGTTGAACGCGCACGCGTGGCCTTTTGGCCAAGGTTTATAGATTAAGATGTTCAAAGTTAAAGCTGATCAAATTCAACTATTATTCAACCTGATAACCTTCCACCTCAAACCTAGTAACATTCAACCTTAAACCTTAAACCTTAAACCTAGTAACATTCAACCTTAAACCTTAAACCTTAAACCTAGTAACATTCAACCTTTAACCTGCTAACATTCAACCTTTAACCTGCTAACATTCAACATTCAACCTTAAACCTTAAAGCTGATAACCTTATAACAACACTTCTGGGATAAAGCATTTATTATCAAGTCGAAATGATTAGTGAAACTAGTGAAATAATATTGTCTGTTCGGGATTTGACGGCAGATGTGGATGGTAACCAGATTCTGAAGGGATTGAATCTGGAAGTTAAAGCTGGAGAAATCCATGCGATTATGGGGCCAAATGGTTCTGGGAAGAGTACTTTGTCTAAGGTATTAGCCGGTCATCCTGCCTATGATGTAACGGGAGGCGAGGTAAGTTTCTTAGGGCAAAATCTGTTAGAAATGGAACCGGAGGAACGCTCTTTGGCTGGAGTATTTCTGGCGTTTCAGTATCCGTTGGAAATTCCTGGTGTCAGTAATTTGGATTTCTTGCGGGTGGCTTACAATTCCCGTCGAAAGCACAAGGGATTGGAAGAAATTGATACATTTGATTTTGAGGATTTAGTTGAAGAAAAGCTGGAAATTGTTAAAATGAATCCCAGCTTTCTAGAGCGTAGTCTAAATGAAGGCTTCTCTGGAGGAGAAAAGAAGCGGAATGAGATTCTCCAAATGGCACTTCTAGAACCTAAGCTGGGGATTTTGGATGAAACAGATTCTGGCTTGGATATTGATGCTCTCAAAATTGTGGCCAATGGGGTGAATCAATTGGCAAGTAGCGAGAATGCGATGATTTTGATTACTCACTACCAACGTTTACTGAATTATATTGAGCCGGATTTTGTTCATGTGATGGCAGATGGTCGTATACTCAGGACTGGTAGCAAGGAGTTGGCTCTAGAGTTGGAATCCCGTGGTTATGACTGGGTGCTAGAAGACGAGACTGCTGAGGTGAGTGTCTGATGACTATGGAAGTTTCTGTAAAACGGGAGGTTTCTTATTTGTCGGCACTGCTAGAGCAATGTCGCCAGGATAATCCAGTTGAGATGGATTGGTTACAAGAGCTAAGTAACCACGCTAGGGGGATTGCTCAGGAATTGGCGATTCCCACCACTAAAGATGAGGAATGGCGGTTTACGGATTTGTCGCCACTGTTGCAGGAGACCTTTGAGGGTGCTGTAGCTGTTGATACAAGCACCATTGATATTAGTCCGGTAGTTTTGCCAGAGGCGGTTAACAGCCGATTAGTATTTGTCAATGGGATTTATGCCCCCGAGCTATCGTCTTTGGCTGGGTTGCCTGAAGGGGTGTTTGTGGGGAATTTGGCCGAGTTGCCATCAGAGTATCAGAGCCGAATTGCTGATTATTTGGGCAAGCAGCAGGGGGCAACCGATGTGTTTACGCTGCTTAATACCGCTGGTTTGACTGATGTGGCGGTGATCTGGTTGCCTAGGAATACTGAGGTGACGGTTCCCATTCATCTGCTGTTTGTTTCCATGGCTGATGGGGTGCCTAGGCTGTTTCAGCCCCGTTGTTTGGTGGTGGCGGAGGCCGGTAGTCAGCTGAGTTTAGTTGAAGAGTATTGGCAAGGCCAAGAGGAAAATAGCGCCCAGGGTGTTTATTTGACCAATTCCGTGACCGAGGTATGGGTTGGGGAGAATGCCAGAGTGACTCATATCCGGGTTGATGGGGAAAGTAACCAGGCTTTCCATGTCGGTAAGAGTGCGATCGCACAATCTCGGAATAGTTTTTATAGTTGCCATGGGGTAGCCTTTGGGGGGAAGTTGTCTCGCCATACTCTGGAAGTGTTTCAGATGGGTGAAGGGACCGAAACGATTCTAAATGGCTTGACCGCGATTAGTGAGCAACAGTTGGCAGATACTCATAGTGCGGTGATGTTGAATCATCCCAATGGGATCAGTAATCAGCTGCAAAAGTGCATTATAGATGGTAGTGCTCATGCGGTGTTTAATGGTAAGGTTAGTGTTCCTCAAGCAGCCCAGTTGACCAATGCAGCTCAGTTGAATCGTAATTTGTTGCTATCGCCGAAGGCTAGAGTTGATACCAAGCCTCAGTTGGAGATTACAGCTGATAATGTGAAATGTTCCCACGGTGCTACAGTCAGTCAGCTGGAAGCGGATGAAGTCTTCTATTTGCAAAGTCGTGGACTGAAGGAAACCGATGCCCGTAATCTCTTGATTGATGCGTTTGTAGCAGAAATAATCAATCAAATTCCCCTAGCTTCTCTTCGTCAAAGACTTTCGGAAACAGTCATCAGTTCAAAACGGGAACAGAATAACGTTCAACAGTAACATGACCTTAACTCAAGAAAAAACCATTGCTGATCAAGTCCGGGCTGACTTCCCTATTTTGCACCAGGACGTTAACGGTAAACCGCTGATTTACTTTGATAATGGGGCTACTGCCCAGAAACCGGTAGCGGTACTGGATGCACTGCGCCACTACTACGAAATGGACAATGCTAATGTTCACCGAGGTGTCCATACCCTTAGCACTAGAGCGACAGACGGTTATGAGGGGGCACGGGATAAGGTAGCTAGTTTTGTAAATGCCCAGTCACGACAAGAGATTGTTTTTACCCGCAATGCTTCGGAAGCGATTAACTTAGTGGCTTACAGCTGGGGTTTGGAAAATCTGCGCCAGGGAGATGAAATTATTCTCTCGGTTATGGAACACCACAGCAATTTGGTGCCTTGGCAAATTATTGCTCAGAAAACTGGAGCCCTATTAAAGTATGTGGGATTGACCGAGACTCAGGAGTTTGATTTACAACAGTTCCGACAGCTGATTTCTGAGAAAACCAAGCTGGTAAGTGTGGTTCATGTCTCCAATACTTTGGGATGTATTAATCCCGTAGAGGAAATTATTGCGATCGCACACAACTATGGCGCTATGGTAATGATTGATGCTTGCCAAAGTATCCCCCATATGCCCATTGATGTCCAAGCTATGAATTGTGATTGGCTAGTGGCATCGGGTCATAAAATGTGTGCTTCCACAGGGATTGGTTTTCTGTATGGGAAACTAGACTTACTGCAAGCCATGCCTCCATTTTTAGGTGGTGGTGAAATGATTGCCGAGGTATTTCTGGATCACTCCACCTATGGGGATTTACCCCATAAATTTGAAGCGGGGACACCAGCCATTGCTCAAGCGATCGCACTTGGTGCTGCAGTAGACTATCTGACTGGGTTGGGTATGGATACTATCCATAGCTATGAAGAGGAATTAACCGCTTATTTGTTTAAGCAGTTGCAGGAAATTCCCGATCTAATCATGTATGGTCCCCAACCAACAATAGATGGTAAAGGTAGGGCAGCATTAGCAACATTTAATATTAAAGGATTGGATGCTAGTGATGTGTCTACGCTGTTGGATCAAGACGGTGTAGCTATTCGTTCTGGAAATCATTGTACTCAACCCTTGCACCATCGTTTAGGAGTGACTGGTACAGCACGAGCTAGTTTGTATTTTTATAATACTCGTGAAGAGATTGATCGGTTTATTGTGGCGTTGAAAGAAACAATTGAGTTTTTCAGAAGTGCTATGGATTGAATATAGCAATTATTTGGGTGAGGTACTTTTGTTATGGGTTTTAGGGAGTAGGGAGTAGGGAATCGGGAATCGGGAATCGGGAATCGGGAACAGGGAAAAAATATCTAGCAATTATCTTTTCCATGAGGTGCAAAGGGATCCCCCTAAATCCCCCTTGAAAAGGGGGACTTTGAGGTTGATAAGTGTACCTCATACATGCCATAAATTACATACCTCATTAGGCTATAAAAAGCTAGATAGCAATCCTAAATTAATTGTTATAATTATTAATCAGAAGTTACCTACTCCCTACTCCCTACTCCCTGTTCCCTATTTCCCTACTCCCTACTCCCTACTCCCTACTCCCTGTTCCCTATTTCCCTACTCCCTACTCCCTACTCCCTACTCCCTACTCCCTATCAGCCATAAAAGCATTTTGATATGGTTTTCCCGTTGCCAGATAAATACATAGACCTGCTCACGGATTTCGGCTTTAAACGTGTCTTTGGCACTGAGCCAAACAAGGCACTGTTGATCGACTTCTTGAATACTCTGTTGCCTCCCCATCATCAGCTGAAGAATGTTACCTTTAAGAATCCAGAGTTTTTGGGCAATACTTTAGTAGATCGAAGGGCTATTTTTGATATTTATTGTCAGAGCGAGACTGGTGAACGGTTCATCGTAGAAATGCAGAAGGCCAAGCAAAATTTGTTTAAGGATAGAAGTGTATATTATTCTACTTTCCCGATCCAAGAACAGGCTGAACAGGGATTTTGGAACTATGAGCTTACAGCAGTTTATACGGTTGGCATTCTAGATTTTGTATTTGATGACCATAAGCATGAGTCGGAATTGCTACATGTGGTGGAGTTAAAAAATCAGCACTGTGAAGTGTTCTACGATAAGCTCAAGTTTATTTATGTTGAGCTACCGAAATTTAGCAAGTCTCTTGATGAGTTGGAGTCCCATTTTGACAAGTGGTTATTTTTATTCAAACATTTAGCCCAGTTGAATGAACCCCCATTACCGTTGCAAGAGGATGTGTTTGCCCAGCTATTTGATGTTGCAGAGATTGCCAATTTTTCATCTAGGGAACAAGCGCTGTATCAGGATAGCCTGAAGGTCTACCGGGATATGTACAATGTTACCCAAACCTTGATTGATGAAACCTTAGAACAAGGCATAGAACAAGGTAGACAACAAGGTATCAAACAAGGTAGAGCAGAAGGTAGACAGGAAGAAAAACAGCAGATTGCTAAGCAGATGAAGGCCGCAGGGTTACCTGCTCAGGATATTGCCCAATATACGGGGTTGACTATCGATGAGATTGATCGGTTGTAGGTTGAAATTGCTTCAAAGAGTTATGCCCCGTCTGTTTAGCGTTGCTGAATCAAGCTATGAATAGGAGTATAGTGAGCATCCTGCCTGCCCCAGAATATTGATAACGGGCAAGATGCCCATTCCACAAATAGGATAAACGCTATAGTTAATCTATCTATCAGTGTTTATCATAGCGATTAAAAGCACTATACTATAGCAATCCGTTTAGGAATTGTTAGAATTTATAAACATAAGTTTCCTACTCCCGACTCCCGACTCCCGACTCCCTATCAGCCATAAAAGCATTTTGAAATGGTTTTCCCGTTGCCAGATAAATACATTGACCTGCTCACAGATTTCGGCTTTAAACGTGTCTTTGGCACTGAGCCAAACAAGGCACTGTTGATCGACTTCTTGAATACTCTGTTGCCTCCCCATCATCACCTGAAGGATGTCAATTTTAAGAATCCAGAGTTTTTGGGCAATACTTTAGTGGATCGAAGGGCTATTTTTGATATTTATTGTCAGAGCGAGACTGGTGAACGGTTCATCGTAGAAATGCAGAAGGCTAAGCAAAATTTGTTTAAGGATAGAAGTGTCTATTATTCTACTTTCCCGATCCAAGAACAGGCTGAACAGGGATTTTGGAACTATGAGCTCACGGCAGTTTATACGGTTGGCATCCTAGATTTTGTATTTGATGACCACAAGCACGATTCAGAACTGCTACATGTGGTGGAGTTGAAAAATCAGCACTGTGAAGTGTTCTACGATAAGCTCAAGTTTATTTATGTTGAGTTACCGAAATTTACCAAGTCTCTTGATGAGTTGGAGTCCCATTTTGACAAGTGGTTATTTTTATTAAAACACCTAGCCCAGTTGAATGAACCCCCATTACCGTTGCAAGAGGATGTGTTTGCCCAGCTCTTTGATGTTGCAGAGATTGCCAATTTTTCATCTGCGGAGCAAGCGCTGTATCAGGATAGTCTGAAGGTCTACCGGGATATGTACAATGTTACCCAAACCTTAATTGATGAAACCTTGGAACAAGGCATAGAACAAGGTATCAAACAAGGTATCAAACAAGGTAGAGCCGAAGGTAGAGCCGAAGGTAAAGCCGAAGGTAGACAGGAAGAAAAACAGCAGATTGCTAAGCAGATGAAGGCGGCAGGGTTACCCGCTCAGGATATTGCCCAATATACAGGGTTGAGTATGGATGAGATTGATCGGTTGTAGGTTCAAATTGCTTCAAGAGCTACAAATTCCTGGGTTTTTGCGAAAAATTGTTGCTTAGATAGGGGAACTGAAATACCGATAATCCCCCAACAAGGCACTTCACCATTACTTGGTCATAAAGACGCTTGAGCGAACCCTATACTCAGTCTTGAAGACACTTCCAATGACTGTCGAGAAGAATGCCCGAAATAGGGTTGGATTATAGGGCATCACTGATGGGGTGAAATGGGCTTACAGAGTGCATTCCATAGATAGTGATGATTAGTTTTTCCCTTACAATCATATCCGTTGCCTAGAATCAAACCGAAAAGATCTGAAGTACGTGTACCGAAAAGATCTGAAGTATCTGTCTGGTCCCAGCTCCTTAGCTTGTCCTGAAGTTGTGTAATGTTATCTACATCTCCATCAGGAGATGGAAGCAAATTAGCAACGATACTAGAAAATCCTACTAGAAAAATGTGACCGTGACCATCAATAAATCCCGGGACCATTGTTTTACCATTGAGATTGATTACTTCAGTTTTATCACCTTGCAAATTTTGGAGTTCCTCGAGAGAGCCAACTGCCAAAATTTTGCCACTTTGAACAGCAACAGCTTCGGCGGAGGGGTTTTTATCGTCTAGAGTTATGATTTCTCCTCCTGTGTAAATCTTATCTGCTGTGACCTTAACTTCCCTTGATAGATTGCTGTCAGTAGTGATTGCTTCAGAATTTTTATGGCTCTTATCGGCTCCTTGTTTTTGGAGTAAACCTAAAGCTGTTTCCAACGCTCAACTGCCTAAGAGAGGTAACCTCCAGGGTATAATAAAAGGTTCACTTAGAATGGAAATGGCTGGGTTACAACAAGGGCAATTAACTGGATGAATTAGTTGGCGTGAATTCATCATGGTAGTGATTTTATCCTAAAACTTAAATATCCGAGGAATTTCAACCTACATTCCGCAGGTTTGTCAAACCAACAGGGTAAGGGAGTGTTACAGCATTTTGAGGCTCGATTTAGATGCGATTACCCTGACTCTAATAAGTAGTCGGACAAAAGTTTTGGGTGCTGTATAAATTTTTGTAAATATCGACCAAACCTTTTGGTGTAAAGGTTACAAGGATTTTACAGTTTTTGAGACAGTACCGTTTATTTATATCCGACTACTTAAAGCAAGTTTGTTAGTCTTAAGCGTACGCTAAATCAAAAATTGCAAAATTATCAATTGTACCACGAAAGACTTTTGCAAGAGGTCTAGTGAATTAAGTTTGAATCGTGTTCATCACTTTTGCAGGTGTGATTAAGTCGAATAGTACGGTTTCAGGGACATTGGGACTTTCTGGATGCAGTGCACCGTATCGAGCTATATCTTTGCCTTGTCTTTGTCGGATAGACTCTCCTACTTTTCGTGCTTCCTGATAAAAATGATCTACGGCTTGACGTAAATTAGGATCGGTGAAGGCATAGGTATCTTGCAAAACATTGATGGACGGCTCTAGAACGCCTCTTCCAAATATTGTTTCTGGATAAGGTCCTTGCCCAGTTACTGATGCATTAATTTGAACATCTGTGAAGTTCATATTGCCCAGTTCATGGTAAGTTGCCGTTTGAGATGGCATACAAGCAAGAATATCCGCTGGGGTCCAGTCTTTAGATGCTTTTCCTGTTGGTAACGGCATCATCAGTGTGGACGCATTTGGAACAAACGCAGCATGATTATAAGCACCATCGTTAACAACCGTATGTTGCACAGAAAATTGCCAAACAAACATGGTAAGAACTTCTTTCAGTAAATCTGTTGTGACTACTTTCTTAGGAAACCGTTGTGCTTGTTCTGTACTACCTTCGATATGGTTGAACGCTGGAATGAGTTTGCTGAAAAATCGTTGTAATTGGATATCTTTCGCTACTGCGGTATCACCATCAGGGTAAACGATGCTAACAAACTCGTCGATGAAAGTTGCAATTGCATTATACCAATTGGTGGCATCATGAACGTAAGGATAGGAAAATGGTGTGTCTTGCACACCTCTTTTTTCGACGTCTTTTGGTATGGCTAAATCAAGAAAACGAAATTCTCCATCATCGTTATACATTTTATCCTGAAGTTGATAATTTCCAATTCGTCCACAAGAGAAAATGAGATCATAGACAAAACCAAGATTATAAACACCCGGTTTTCCATTGACATCACGGGTTTGTGGAAATGATTTGGGATATGGGTTGTAGGTTCGATTATATATAGTCTGTTGAAACTCTGAGGTTTTAACAACATGTGGTCGAAGCAGTTTGAAGACAGGATGTTCCTGAAAAGGTATCGTGGAAACGGGTGGGGTTTCTGGGTTAAAGACTTCTTCTGAAAATAAGGAAATGGAAACCATAGCACAAATCTGATGTGTATAAAGTTGATGAAAACCAACATCATGAAGTGTTTGTCCTGCGCAATTAGTTTGCATTTTCGCTAATAACCAAGCATTCTCTGCATTAGGCATGGTTGGAGTGAATAGTTCCCCCGATTGCTCCAGTTGGATACCGATAGGTAGCAGTTCATTGTCTTTTGTTACCTTGAAGAAGACGATCGGTTTTGCCAGATAATAATCAACCGGCGTGACGGTGCAGGCTTCAAGATAACTTCTATAGTCTGCTATATAAAGGACATCATTTAGTGAACCAAGATCCTCACAATTTGGTATGTTGGATTGTTTGACGATCGCTTTCACCTCATCTAACGAAACCTTTGTTAATAAGTTCGGCATAAATCCCGCAAGCTGTTGTCGGGCGAATTCATCATCATCCTTTAACCAAAAAAGTGGTTTGGGAATTGTTTGGAAATTATTTCCATAGTATATTTTTTCGAGGATAACGACAGCAGAATCTGTTGGTAGTATTTTCGTATCTTCTTTTGATTGAGATTCAACGCTTTTTCTTTGAGCAACATTAGCGTCCCATAAGTCATTCAGCATTTTCAGGACATTTTTATCGTCAATTGTCTTTTTCATGGCCTGTGGGACTTTAGCAAAATCGGCTACAAACGCAGGTATATTGCCAGTAAATTCAAACTGTGAATTGCCATAGATACTTTTCGTTGCTTGTGGTGGAATTGATGCGGCTTTACGATCAATTTCGTTATAGGAAAAGGCATATTCCATTTTGTTGACAGTTTTAGCATCTGGTGCGATATCTGGTGATGTAAAATAACCCCAGGTTTTTTGCATTTGCTCAATTTTCTCGGTAGCTCCAGCCTGTTGGAGAATGTGATACACCGCGTTATAGGCTGAATCAAGTGCGCCAACTATCCATCCGTGATGAACCGAACAGCATTCGCCTGCAAAATTTAAACAGCCACCAAACTCAGGAGTAAGTAGTGTTGGATACATCTTCTTATATTGTTCTGGAGCAAAAAGAGCAAAAGCACCACCACCAGCGTGAGTATCCCAAAACCAAGTTTTCGTTGTTGTTCCATCGTTGTAGCCAGAAAATTGCTCATAAACATCCACGTCAGGATAGAGATACGCAATTCCTTTTAAACATTCGTTGATACGTTCTTCATCTGAAAGAGCTCCAAGTCTCTCTGCATCTTGTGCCCAACAATAAACCTGAAGAACACCTTCAGTCGCCGCATATCCATAGGAAGGGTAAACAATTTGACGATTTGGTCGATCTGTTGCTGCCGCTCCAAGACCTTTATCTTGACGTTCCCCAAGAATCGCCCAAAATTGTGTTTTAAATGTAAGAAATGCTTTAAACGCAGACATGTAATAGCATTCTCTAATTGCTTGAGCCTTGGAAAACGAAATTTTATTGAGTAGATTATCTTTTAGTTCACCGTTGAGGTATGCACCATTAGGAAGAGTGGTAATAACATACGGATATTGTTTGTCGATTACTTGAGGTTCCGAAGCAGAACAGGATTGATTCTTAACTTTTACTTTCATCCCACCGTGATTCTCATAAAGAGTTGGACAATACTCCATCTGCACCACTTTATGTTCTAGAAAGACACGCTGTTTACCGATGGGATTACCACTACATTCGACACTTGCCTTTGAGTCTTTGGTCACCTTTGATGTCGATCCTGGAGGTTGAGCGTCGGGTGTGAGATTGGGTGCTGTATAGGAATATTGATTGTTCTTATCTTTTGCCATTCCCACTTGAACTTGGGCAAGTTGACCATCTGCTTCATGCACCCCTTGAGCCAAATTTAGTACCGTCTGACAGGCATCAGAAAAACGTTGCATCCCTTTATCGACAGTCAACATGTATATTTGGTCGTCGTTTTTATCATATGGATTCTTACTTCCACCCCAATCATAAACAGCGATAACCATTTCCACAAATGAGACAGAATACATCCCTGTTCCAACGTTGGTGGTTTCAAGGAAACTGGCAACAGACCAAGGTAAAAAATCACTTTTTGCTCCCATGGCGGGATCGTAATATTCTCCTAAATCGCCCAATGTAAATACATTCGTTAAGTAATCCCACATGGAATGCTGATCGTATTGCATCATCAAAGCAAAACCTTCTGCAAAGGAATTGTTGATGGCATCAATAAATGGTTCATTAACTTTTTCTAAAACCATATTGACAGGCAAATAAGCCTTGCCATTGGAATCTGTTTTTGGCTCTACCCAAACTTGAGGTAAATCACCACCTTGATCAACTCCAAAGTTAAATGCGTTTAGATTAGACTCAGCTTTCGTTATAAAGGTTGGCATGTTGTTATATCGCATGCGTTGTTCTGGTGAGTCGTAATAAAATTTTCGCCAATTAACAAGTTTGTCTTCCATGCCGTTACGTTCAAGAACAGCATTTACGGCAAGAGCAAGCTGTTGTACTGGAAGCATATCGGCAGAGAATTGAGGTAAACGCATGCCACCAACTTCGCCATAGAGTCCAGATTTATCCACCTCTGTATCAGAATAATCTGTTGAATACCATGTTTTAATACGACCGCCAACGCGATCGGAGCTCTCAAAGACTTCGCATTCAATTCCGAGTGATTGTAAAATAAGTCCTGCATAAAGACCAGCAAATCCACCTCCTACGATACCCACTAAAGGTTCTTCAGTCGGATTTAAACGACTGCAGGTAGCAAGAATCTGGTTAAAGTTTTGAGCATTTGGACGGGTGCGCTGCTGCTCAATTTCTTTCCGATAAGATGAACCGTGATTGGCTAAAAGCCAATCCGCAAATGCCGATCGCAATGTACCTGCTGATGCAGGAGCTTTCTTTAAAGATGATGACGCCGAGTTGAATGATAGATAGCTCATACTTGTTTCCCCTTAGTAGGTTATTTGTTGTTGTGAATTTTTTTGGAATCGTTATTTGCAAACACAATGGCACTGGTTTCCGCCTAACGGCCACCCCATCAGGGGCGCGAACAGATTTTAAAGCGCTCAACAGCAGCTTACGCCTGAGCCTCCTCTTGCATGGGCTGGTTAGACCACGGTCCAGAAAGACCTTGATATGTTCATGGTTATGGTTATTTACTGGACTTTAGACTAAATTTTGGGATTTACAGAAATCTGCCCCAAAGCAATTAGGGCTTAAAACCTATACCTCAATCCCTATAGAGCGTTTTGGCTGTTTTTGGGCGACTTGATTATTTGCCTTTTTTGCCGAGTTTAGGAAACCCAGCCCTCACCCAAACACTTCAACTCGTCTCGAGATCGCACAATTACCTTAAACGCACAGGCTCAAAACAAGTGCCTTAAAAATTGCTGTAATGCCTATGCATAAGGGGTTTGCTGTTGAGTAAGTCAGTATTACTAATCTAGAAGATACAGTTTCCGGCTCTCTTGAATTAGTCTAAAGTCCAGTTATTTAATTACCAAAAACAATTCACTATCATAATAGTGTTTTTTGTTGTAAAAAGAGATTAAGATTATATACAATTATTTAAGCTTGCTTTCAATTACTCTTCTGCCTCCACTTCCAAGGCTTCACACTTCCCACCTTACGCACCCCCAACAGCGATACATGAATGGATGGCGTACTGCACTCACCAGTTGCTTCCGCTTTAATTCCTTGTTCTCGGTCATAGCTCCTATTCAGAAGCAGGTAGGGGAGGCTTTTAAAAAATTCATCTTGATAGTGTACTCAGGTTAACAACATGATCTTGGGTATGTCACCGACGCACGACCCAGTTCTTTTTCCAGGACTCGACCCTGTTTTATGGCAAAGATTCCATCAACGGAACTAGTACCAATGATCGTCTGCGTAGATGGGGGGACTGAAGTACCAATAACGCCCATTAAAGGTATTTCATTATACCAGGAAAGGCTTCAAAGATGTTCGAGGGGTTGGCTGCTGCTTAACTCTTGAATTCCAGTCCAGATAATGGTTTTGGCCTCGTGTCCTGCTTGGTGCTTAACTAGTGGATTGAAGCTGTGCCCGATTAGGCACAGTCCCATGGTCGCTGCATAGGTAAATGTCGGTTTAAAGGTACAACTAATCCATAATGTTTACAGAGGTAGAAGCTGCTCGTGATCCGTTGTTATTTAACAGGCTTACTAATGAAAGGAAAAAATAGGGCGACTCTAACTTTGACAAATCGCCCCACTAATTAACACTTAAATTATTCAAGCTACCAAAACTAATGGCGAGTCTTACCTTCAAAATAAGACTTCAAAGTTTCCGCTCGCATTCTCAGGGTAGGGGGAATCAGTTGTGGGTCAACCTGGGCATCAATTAAACAAGGCTCATTGAGATCTAAACACTTTTGTAGAACCTCCTCAAATTCACTGGGAGTACTGACCCTAAAAGCCTTGACACCAAGTCCCTGTGCCACACTACACAAATCCAGTGCATTCTTGTATCGGCTGGGACTTACGGATTTACCAAAGAGTAAATTTTCCCCTTGGTCAACCATGGCAAAACCCCCATCATTAAGCACAATAAAGATAACCGGGATATTGTACTCCGCAGCCGTATGAATTTCTAACCCATTCATGGTGAAAGCTCCATCCCCTAAAACCGCCACCGCAGGGCGATGGGGGGCGGCTAACTTACCTCCTATCGCCATACCTAGGGAAGAACCCATAGAACCTAAACCCAATCCTAAAAAGAAGCTATGGGGGTGACGTACTTCGTAGTAGTGGAGAAACCAAGGCATGCAATTGCCGATATCCACAAACAGCATCGTATCTTCGGGTAAGATAGCTTGCATAGCCCGAATCATCCTTGGTGGATAAAGAGGACTATGTTCAGCTTCCAGCAGATGAGCTTCGTGGTAACGGGGCAATGGGTCTTTCGCCTGGGCAAGGGAAGATGCCCTAGAGCTGGAATTCGGGGGCAGCAATTTTTTCAGCTCCACCAAAGCAGTGCGTGCATCTGCTACTACCCCCACATTAACTGGATAGTTCACACCAATCATCTCAGGGTCGATATCGATTTGAACTAGAGCCTTAGCAGGCATCAACCGAGGGTTCCATGCATGAGTGGCAATTTCCCCCAAACCACTGCCTATCACCACTAAAACTTCCAATTGGTCAGAGAAAATATACTGCTCTGCTTGGGGATGACCAGAAAAACCAAAAACTCCCAAAGATAGGGGATGGTTTTCAGGAAACACTCCTTTTGCTTTCGGGGTTGTGGCAACGGGAATATGTTGCTCTTCTGCCAACTGGCGCAGGGCTGCTGCACCTCCAGATAAATTAACTCCGTGACCAGCTAAAATACACACCCGTTGGTGATTAGTTAGTAGTTCTGCCACCTGGGACAGGGAATCTAAATCCACAGGGCGATTTTCAGGACGATACTGGTGAGGGGGAATTAGCTTGTGGGGAACAGGTTTACCCGCCACATCTCCGGCAATACTTAGATGCACAGGACCAGAACGCCCACTGAGGGCAAGGCGTAGGGCACGTTGGGTTAACTCCGCCACCTTTTGCTCGTGGGGAATAGCAGCAGACAATTTAGTAACGTGTTTAAACAGTTCAATGGTGTCTACCCCAAAAGGAGAACTTTCCTGAGCAGCTCCCTTGCCGAGGGCAGCCACCGCAATTTGTGCCGTCAGCAACAGCACGGGGATGGAATCTGCATAGGCAGCAGCAATACCAGTTAAAGCATTGGTGGAGCCGGGACCCGTGCTGGCACAACAGGCTCCTAAACCCTGCCGGACACGGGCATAACCATCAGCCATAAAAGCAGCTCCTTCCTCATGTTTAGCAAGAATTGGTGTTATCCCATCCTGCTCGGCTAGCGCTTTGTAAAGCATGGTGAGGGGACCCCCTGGCACGCCAAAAATGTACTCCACTCCCTCATGGCGAAGGTAATCCAAAATAAGCTGAATTGCCGAAGTAGATTTATGTTCCATTTTTCTTTTTAAAAAAACTAATAAATGAGTGTTTTTTTCCTTAGAAAGACTATATAGTCAAGATATTTTCCCGGAAAATAAACTAACGGTACTTAACCAAAAATCGAGATCAAATAAAGTATAATACAGTTATGGTATACATTTCATGCTTGTGTTTTGTGCCTATACATTTATTTTATGGCACACCTTAACTGGAGGCTTAAGAAGACGTTGGGCTAACAAACCTTTAAAAACCTTTCCTGAGGCATTAGAGGCGTTTCGGACAGCGATGTCTTTCCGTTTTGTGGAGTGGCTTGCTCAAAATCGGAACCTATTCTTCTGTTACAAAGCTGCTTTGGGCTTTATTTGGGCTTGATATCTGTTTAAGTCCCACTAATTAAAGTGTTGCCTAAAAATACATCAGTTAAATAGTATAAATTCCAGAAATTTTTCTCTTTTTTTCTGGATTAGAAAGATAATTACCTAAGAAATTTTTATGAACATCCTTAAGACCTTGGAAGCAACAGGTCATAAACAGGTACTGTTTTGCCAAGATGAACAGACAAATCTCAAGGCTATTATTGCCATTCACGATACGAGCTTTGGCAGAGCCATGGGAGCAACCCGTCTTTGGCCTTATGCTAGTGAGGAAGAGGCTTTGCAAGATGCACTGCGCCTGAGTCGTGGTATGAGCTACAAAGCAGCCTGTGCCAATATTCCCGTGGGTGGTGCTAAAGGGGTGATTATTGCCCAGCCAGAGGAAAAAACAGAGGAAATACTCACATCCTACGCTCGCTTTGTGGATAGTTTAAAAGGACTTTTTATCACTGGGCAAGATGTGAATCTTTGTCCTGAGGATGTGCGCTTAATTGGCAGCCACACTCCCTATGTGGTAGGTCTTACGGAACGCTCCGGAGGACCTGCTCCCATAACAGCTAAGGGGGTTTTAGTCGGGATAAAAACTGCGGTGGATTTCTTGTGGGGAACCGAAGATTTAACAGGATTAAAAGTTGCTATTCAGGGGGTAGGAAATGTGGGGAAGAACCTCTGCCAACTACTCCATGAAAATGGCGCAGAAATTTGGGTCACGGATTTAGACACAGAAAAAGCCCGCAAAGTGGAATCCTTATACGGGGCAAAGGTAGTACCTGTGGAAGACATTTACTCCCTTGAGGTGGATGTATTTTCTCCCTGTGGTATGGGGGGGATTATTAATGATTTAACTATCCCTAATATCCAAGCCAAAATTATTGCTGGGGCTGGTAACAATCAACTGGAAAACGAGTTGGCACACAGTCAGTTACTCAAAGAGCAAAATATTCTTTACTGTCCAGATTATGTAATCAATTCTGGAGGATTAATCAATGTTTACAACGAGTTAATTGGTTATGACGAAGAAAAAGCTCTAAAAATGCTTGATAATATTGGTCATACTTTGTTCGATATTTTCCATAGGGCAAGGGAGCAGAATATTACAGCCTATGAAGCTGCTAACTTTATTGCTGAGGAGCGTGTTGCCAAGGCAAGAAAGGATTTTTTAGCTATTAATTATTAGCTTTAAAGTTTATGCCCGATAATTTATAGCGCTACGGGCAAAGCAGAGGACAGGAGGCAGGGAAGCACAGAGCAGAAGTTTACAAGTAGATCTCTTTCAAAGTAAAAAAGCAGCCATTTAGGATAATTTTTCTCTCCATTCTTGCTCACTTTGCCCTGTTCCCTTAGTACCAATTACCCTAAATCGAATCCCTAGGACTAACGCGATCTTCCCTACCCACATACTCAATAAACTCCCCAGGTAGTTCTCGTAATACAGGCTGAGGTTCCCTGACTGCTTCTATGGCATTGGAAGTAAATGTGGCATGGATTAGTGAGACAATCAGGGCTGATGCATCCTCAGCCCTAAATCCCAAATCCAGCAGCACCGCAGGAGAACCGAGATAGATGTTGGGAACCATGGAAAATTTCTGTGCAGATACTTCCTTAATCGCCAGAAGCAAACGCCAAAAACGGTGATTATGCTTATTTCTCTTCTGGACGCAAGATTCCAGCACCACTAAACGGTCATCAAAATCTTTAAAAGGAATACCAAAACCCTTTGGTAATCCTTGGTAACCAGAATGTCCCTCTTGCTTAGTACAGTAAATTCTAAGGAGGGATTCAACTTGGGATGGTGAGAAAGTATCACCCAGTTTTTCCCCAAACTCCACAAGCATTTGTGCCGTTGTATTACAAGTCGCTGGTCCGATGAACATTTCTTGTACACTAACTAATCCCGCAGCTACACCCTGTAAAAAACTACCATATCCTGCAGCCATGCGACTAATTTTCAATGGCCATATATGGGGATCTGCGATGGTCATAACCGCAGCAATATCATTGAGCATGTCAATATCATCAGCCTGGAGAGAATGTTTCGAGATAGATAAGGCGATGATCTCGGTGAGATTGCTATGACCCACCAAATCGTTAAAAACACTTTTGCCACGAAATCTGTGGTCATTAAACCCCACTTGAGCAACTTGGGTTTTAATTATCGGGAGTTCCATCTACTTTAGTCCTCATAACGGAAGTTAGGCAATTTCATGGGATAGTTCTCTAACTTGCCTTTTTGCCAGTAACCAACTTCAGCCACAATGGCAGGTAAGCGAGATAGTACAATCACCGAGCATAGCTGGAGGGGTGTTTTTAATCCCACCCGATGGAGGGTATAAAGAAGGGCAGCATCACGGCTAAATTCTTTGAAAGGTAGGGTTATTCCGGTTTCCTCTAGGGCTAGGGCTAAACGTTCCACAGAAGCCCGTTCTTGGGCATCTTCGGTTTGAAACTCTTCGGGAAGATAATTTAACTCTTCTTGATTGAGTAAATTCAGCAATAACTCATGGCGTTTAATTAAATCCTGGGCTTCCTCCGTTAGTATCATCAAGGTTGTGCTGAGGATTGGACTAGGGCTAGCCCCAATTACCTGGGTTAAAATTCCCGCATGGGTAGAGTCGTGGGCTACACTTTTGGGGGAGAGGAAAATCAAAGCAATTTCTAGGGCACGTCCATAATTTTCAGGGGCAATTTCCCCAGTAAAAGCTAAGAGAAATGTTTCTAATAGGCTGTAATGGCGAGCCAAGTCATGCTCCACATCATAACCATGGATACGCCAGGGTAGTTGCGGTGTGACAACGTGAGCCAGAAGTTTTTCTGTAGAGGAGATTGTGTCTACTACAGAGTCGGGATGATCATCCACAGTCTGTTCTTTCTTCATAGTGGTTTACCTGTAGATAACATCTCCATAAATAACATTTATATCTTGAGTTAAAAAATTAAAGGCATCAATTTTGCACTTTCTAAAAAGAAAACGAACCCAGTGCATCAGGGCTATTTCATTCTAAACAAGTCCTTGAGTGTGTTAAGAGTAGAACCAGCACGACGCTGAGCCTGAACCATATTCTCAAAGCCATACTCACGATACAAGTTGAGGGAAAAGTTTCGGGCAATGGCCCAAAGTGGTAATTATACTAGTTCAATCTTACTATATGCTACATTTTTCTTATAAACAAAATAAATTTTTATTATAAAGTTATTTTTATTTTAATACAAAAATTTTTATCTAGTACAGTCCTACCGATTAACACTAGACCTCTTGCAAAAATAAATCGCACTCCATCCTGAACCCCGTCTAACCCTATCTATACTTGGCATAGCGCATTGTATTTAGGGTTTCCGAGTAGAGTAACTTCTCAATAACCGCTGTCGGGTGAAAGAGATAGGTGTGTAAGCAAACCTATCAACTTTATGTACTTGAGAACGTCACCGACACGTTCCCTAGTTCTAATTCCAAGACTCGATCCTGTTCCTTTAGCAGAATTCAGACAATGGAACTACTTCTCATTACGGTCAGTCTTTAACTTTTTATTATTTTCGATAAAAATAAAAAATAACAAAAAGTGAATTTAATGAGGAATTAGAGGAAAAAATGAAGTACCAATAAATCCGATTACTTGCATTTATACTAATAGAACTACTTCCCACCACGGAAGTCCCAATAACTACCGTTACAGGTATTAATACGTCTTTTTATTATCTTTTTTACTACTGTTAGGAAATAACAAAAAGATAACGGCACTTAATATTAAGTGAAATCTGTTAATTCTTGTGTTGGAAGTGGGTAGGTCGTCCGTTGGGACTACCGCCTGAAAGTGGAACTAGGTTAAGGGACCGATTGGTCGCTGTCTGTCGTTGGTACTGGGTAGGGGACTCGGTTGGGTCACCTACCCATCATTGGAACTAAGGAAGGAGTCGGGGTTAGCCACTACCTTTGTTGGGTTTTATGTAGCCTTGTTGGGACTGGGTGGTAAGGTTTTTTCCTTACCGCGATCGCTGTACCAATGACTTGCCCCAGCGACTGCGGGGGTGTGGAGTGCAATGATAGGATGTGATTGATTAAATGTAGTTCTGCGGGGAATAGGGATTGATTCCATGTTCTCGCAGTATTCGTAATAGGCGAGCATTTTCTGCCTCTAGATGGTCTGGTTCAGCCATGCCTTCATAGAGGTCTTCCAATTGCTGATTTAGTTCCTGGTTGATATACTGCCAGCATTCGCTATTGTTTCTTAGATCGGTGTTCTCAGCTTCTAAGAGACTCACGTATTCAGAAAGCTTTTCATTTCTTTCGGTGATTGTAGTCGTATCACCAAAAGCTTCACGAATCCTTTCCTCTAATGCATCTATGATCAATCCGTTAGTCAATGCAAAAGCCCTTTTGTTGCCTTTGTTTCCACGACTATGCCAGTAAAGCCCAACTATGACCGGAGGCCATCCACTGATACGAGTCTGCCCTTTTAGTTGCTCTGGGTTTAAAACCTCAAAAGTGCCGGGCGTAAAACCCTTGCCCCATATATCTTTGAAGGCTTTTGAACGCAAAAAACGCCGGGCGTAAGATTCATCTTCTCCGATGGTTTCAGCAGAACCAGTCTGAGACATCAAGTAATCTCCAGACTCCGTCTTGAAACCATCAGCCTTAATGTCCCCAATGTAGAAAGGACAGTGAGTTACGTATTGCTTATTTTCCATGGTTAGAATGAATATGACATTGAACTGGAGTAATCCTCCACTTAGCGATCGCACCATTGACCGGGAATGCGATCGCTTATTAATAAGTATACCTATTTTATCGTCATCGGCAAATATTGCTTTTGTTATCTTTGTCGCCTCAAAACGTTAACAATAGACGACAGGAAAATCAATGATCACTGCAAGCCAGTAATGTATAGTGCCCCGGCTTAGGCCAATCGCTTTTAGGTGTTCCGTTCATAAAAACGCTGAATTAATCGATTTTTATCGTCTTTATTTACGAGTAAAAATAGCTTACTTTGCCCAACGAGAGAAATGGGCGACGTTATGCTTGCCCACTTTTCTCCTTGTTTTATTCGTTTTCCGGAAAACTAGGTAGAGTTAAGGTACACGTCACAGACTTCCCGGCGTTGGACAGAGAGGCACCGTAGGTGATCGCATCAAATACCTGCCATTTCCACTAATAGAACTACTTCCCACCAGAGTTAAAACTCTTCCTTAAAACTATTGTGTAAACAGGGGAACTAAAATACCGATAATCCCGGTTATGTTAATTAGTCGGGAGATAATAATAAACCTACAGTATAATTTGATGTCAGTTTGGGTGAAATACTTGCGCGCCACTTCCTTCTTAGAAGATGGGCGATAGACTACCCGAATCACCGTTCAATTACATTTGGTAGGTAAGGAATAGCCTCATGACAAGTCCCCAGGTGATCTGTGCTGGTGAAATGTTGTTTGACCGTTTGTCTAATCAGCCAGGAAAACCCCTAGAACAGGTGGAGTCTTGGACAGACTATCCCGGTGGCGCACCAGCGAATACTGCTTGTGCTTTAGTAAAGCTGGGTATACCCACTGCATTTATTGGTTGTATTGGTCAAGATCAGCCAGGAGACATACTGGTAGAGTTGTTAAAGGACGTTGGTGTCGATGGTACGGGAGTACAGCGTCATGGTACAGCTCCCACACGGATCGTCTATGTGGTGCGAGATGCGTCAGGCGATCGCAGTTTTGCTGGATTTGGTGATATCGATACCACAGAATTCGCTGATACACGACTTCAAGGGGATCACTTGCCTACTGAACTATTTAAGGAAGCGAAGTTTCTGGTATTGGGGACTCTGGAATTAGCCTATCCCGACAGTAAGGCAGCAATTAACCAAGCAGTTAAGTTAGCACAACAACACCAGGTCTCTATCTTTATAGATGTGAACTGGCGACCGGTCTTTTGGAATGATGCCAAGATTGCCATTGAAATCATTCAAGACTTTATCCAGCAAGCGGACTTCCTGAAACTGACTGATGAGGAGGGAGAGTTTTTGTTTGGCACTGCTGATCCAAAAGCGATCGCACAACGGTTGGATAAGGTCAAAGGGGTATTAGTCACAGCCGGGGAACGAGGCTGCGCCTACTATCTGGGAGGAAACGAAGGTAAATTACCAGCATTTTCTGTAGCAGTCCAGGATACAACCGGTGCCGGGGATGGCTTTACTGGTGGCATTATTTATCAACTATGCCACCGTGACCGGTCCAGTCTGAGTGATCCAACCGTTGCCAAAGATGTGGTTACCTATGCCAGTGCAGTAGGCGCACTGACCACTCTCAAGCCTGGTGCGATCGCAGCTCAACCTACATTAGCTGAGGTGGAAGCTTTTCTATCTAGTTAGTAGACTTCGCGGCAGTTGTCGGGAACAGGGAACAGGGAACAGGGAACAGGGAACAGGGAATAACTAATTTAAATGCACATCAGCTTACTCTATAAGTTTTTATCTTTAAACTGAAGTTTCACTTCCTACACTTGTCACACTCTTCCCCCGACTCCCGACTCCCGACTCCCGACTCCCGACTCCCGACTCCCTAAAACATGGATAATTTAAACTACTATTCCAATTCAGAAACCATGACCCCGAAGGAAAACTTCGACTTTGTTAATGCTTACCTCAAGGGTGTTAGTCCCGAGATTCGCAATCAAAACGGCTTTATCGTCAAGTTTATCGGAGATGGTATAATGGCTGTTTTCCCTGATGGCACCGATGAGGCAGTAGCAGCGGGAATTGCCAAGCAAATCAGAGTGGAAGAATACAATCGCGAGGCTTTGTTGCATGAATGATGAAGGGGTCAAAATGCTCCCCCTCTCAGGAGCAGTTTTAAGCATTATGGGCATAGCTATCAGGCATACCCAAATGGGTCATAGGATTGAGGGCAGCACAAGCAAGTA
>NZ_JAAHHU010000420.1:0-3655 GCF_010672095.1 Moorena sp. SIO3I6
GCTGGGATGCCAAACTATCGTTCTCGTTAACCCGTGTATCCCCCGCTAGAAAACCCACATCCATAAAAGCGCCTTTACCACTGATCAGTTCTCCATCAGCACCTGTGATGTTAAGGGGTAACAAGTCATCATTAGTGGTAACTGTTTCATCCGAGAAGACGTTGAGCTGACCTTCTGAAAAAGCACGAATTGCTTGATATTCTTCTTCAGTAGACCCATAGACTACAGAAAGATCAAGCCAAGAGGTAACAGTATTAATGGCTTTTCCTGGGCTCCCAGACTCCCCAGTACCGCTGAAAAACGCATCCCGTTCAAAGTCAAACTGCAATCCACCATCTGCCTGTGTAGAAATTTCTTGAGTGGGAGGAGTGTTTGGTGGAAAATTCGGGTCATCTGCGGGAATGTCAATGGGGAAATTGAGTAATTCTAACCGGTTTTGGTTTTCTTCTTTTGACCCATTTGCTGCTAAATCAGTGTCGTGGTTGACGAACTGACCAAAAGCCCAAATGAAAGCGCTTAAGCCATTACCATTGGGATCAGACTCTCCCTCTTCTAGTTTAGAGGTGGCATTGCTGATCACTCGGGTACTAGGGCGATCGGGTGGGTTAAGCAACACAAAGGGTGCATCAGAGACATTGCTTAAGCCTTCTGTATTGGATATGACATTCAATCCCAATCCATTTAATCGGTCTGCTTCGGCTTGGGTAAATATGGGAATCGCTTGGCGCGTAACAGTATTGCCATCTATACCGATCAGAGCATTGCCTTCTGCATCAAATGCGATACCCGCCGGTGACTGGATTCCGTCTTCATACTCAATTGGAGCCAAACGCAGCAACGGCGTATTAGGGATACCCAAAGAGACTTGGTCTAAATTATTCTTACTGCCGTCGATCAGGCGAATGGTAATCCCTTCATCGTTTACAACTAATGTGCTGTCGGCAAATGGGTCTCGTTGAAGAACACTGTTGAGATTAGTCATAACAAATAGTTCAATAAACCTAAGGCTTATCTATAAGAGTTCCCAACCGTAAGGAAAAAATCCTAGAGGTTAAGTTAAATTAGGATGTTTTGTTGTACAGCTGACACTAGAATCGACCCCTGAAAGTATTACTATTTTTAGGTAGTTTTATGGTTGACCCCTAGGATGGCTTGTGCTTAGCTGACAAACGTCACGAATAAAGAGCCTGTTACTTTTAGAGCTCCTGAAATCTTAGACTATAGATTTTAGAATTTATAAATTATTTTATATTTTTTTTAGTTCAGATAGTTGAAGCAATAAACTGGAGTCTTTTTACAGGTTTTATTCGATACTAATTTAATTGACCATGAGAGGATTGTAAATACTTTTATCTGCTCTATATCAAATCTTTAATTCTCTGATGAGATTTATTTGATACTTTTACATTTTCTACCTTTACCTGATAGGAGCTTCGGAGCAGGTAGCAGGCAACAGGCAACAGACCAAAAAACTTCTACACAAATTGCTATAGCGGAGATTTCAGAGTATTACTTTTTTTTAGGTGTAATTTGTTTAATAAGTTTTCGCCCATTTAAACGATATTTGATTAAATAAAAAAAACTGAAACTATTCTGGCTTATGCCTTATACCTTATACCTTATGCCTTATGCCTTGGATCCAATACATTTTCCTTATTACCAGCTGATGTGGTATGATAATATTTTTACTTAGATAAAGTTAAAAAAAGATAAAGACAAGGCTTCAATAAAATTTACAAAAATCCTAACTCAAGGGATGACTGGACTTGAGGGCTTAAGTTGACTAACCTCACTTGTTTAACTTGGGCGAATAGGTCAAACTGGTTTTCGGTGGTTCAATAGGACTTATGCTGGCAACAAACCAAGCTTTTCATGGCCAATGGCGCGAAAATGCCGAAAACGAATCTACCGCTGCTTGGGTGGAGCCCCTCCTGGAAAAACTGTCTACTGGAGACCGCACGGCCTTTTGGCCCCTCTGGGAACAGTATCAAGACTATCTTTACCATTGCTGCTACAGCTGGATGGGGGGAAATCGGTCTCAAGCCCAAGATGCTCTTTCTGAGATTATGCTCAAGGCTTGGGAAAAATTGCCCAAATTTGCCGCAAAGATTACCAATCTCAAAGGATGGCTGACTAAATTTGGCCATAACTTCTGTATAGACTGCCATCGAGAAAACAACTCTGGGGCAATAGGAGTAGAAAATCTCGAAGCGATCGCAGTGGCAGAGGGGAATGGCTTGGTTACTGAATTTGATACCCCAGGAAAGATTGTAGAAAATAGCGAACTATTAGAAGTAATCCGTAGTGCTCTAGAGGATTTGCCCGAGAATCAGCGCGAGGTATGTCTCTTGCACTTTGAGCAGGAGTTGTCTTACCAAGAGATTGCTCAACGACTAGATATTTCCAACAATACCGTTCGTAAACGTATCCAACGAGCCAGGGAGAAACTGCAGCAGTCGTTGCAGACGTATCTGGGCGGATTAGACGAGAAGGCTTATGGGGAGATTGCCCTTCTTGATGCAGCGCGGTCTTGGGGGGAACCCCCAAGACCGCACCGGTAGTCGCTCATGGGGGGAACCCCCAAGACCGCGCTACCTCGCTGCATCGCTTTTGAAGGAGATTAGGAGAGTATCCGAGCAGCAAAGTAAAGAAGAAAAAGACAGAGAAAGCCATGTCACTCCCGCTGACATGGAGATGGAACAAGGACACTTGGAGACAACTGAGCAGTCGGAGTCTTTAAGGGAAATGGGGAGATGGGGAGATGGGAAGATTTTTAATAAGGGTAATTATTCCGGCGTTGCTGAATTGAAGTATGAATGCGCGATCCTCTGCTTTTGGGAAAGCCCCCTAAATCCCCCAACTTTGATACCGCTGGCGAACTTAATATTTGTTTACAAAATAGTGAGCAGATGTGGAAAATATCCTTTGTTTGTCGTTGGTGTGGAACTATAAGTTGAAACAATTGTATTAGTTGTCAAACTGAGGAGTTGCCCCAATGTGCTTTAGAATTGAGAAAATAGCACCGATACCACCACAGACAGCAACCATTGCTCGCTCAGCTTTTCCCAAAGGGAGTATAGTAATGAGTATCAGGGATGAATTGGGAATTCTATATCAGGATGAGCAGTTGAGAGCCTTGTTTCCATCAAAGCAAGGGCAACCGGCATCGGGATGCTTGGAGGTTAGCGCTGATTACAGTCATGCAGTACATAGAGGACTTAACGGATGCTCAAGCAGCCCAAGCAGTGCGAGGACGAATCGATTGGAAATATGCGTTAAGTTTGCCTTTAGCAGACCCTGGTATCGATAGTTCAGTATTGAGTGAGTTTCGAGGTCGATTAGTGAAAGCCAAAGCCGAAGAGTTGCTGTTAGATCGACTTTTGGAACGATGTCAAGAGCGGGGATGGCTGAGTGGGGGCGGGGTGCAACGCAGCGACTCAACTCATGTGTTAGCAGCAATTCGGGTGATGCATCGTCTAGAAGTGGTTGGTGAGACCTTACGAGCAGCACTCAATAGTCTGGCACTCTGCAGTACCGCAATGGCTTCAGGAAAAAGTTCCGGTAGAGTGGTTTTCGCGCTATGGTAGTCGGGTTGAGGACTATCACATGCCCAAGGCTACCGATGAGCGCCAGCAGTTAGGGGAGACGATTGGTA
>NZ_JAAHHU010000421.1:0-3652 GCF_010672095.1 Moorena sp. SIO3I6
CTGACGAGTGGCTTCTTGATCAATAGGATTTTGTAGCACATCATCAAGGCGATTAATATCAGCTTCTAATTCTTGTAAGGTACTCCCAAAATTAATCAGTTCATTAATGGGTTTGAGAAAGCTAGCGGTTAAAAGTTGATAGGCAATTAGCATTCCAATGGTTAGTTCTCCCTTGATAACCCGTAAGCCTCCGATTAGCAAGATAGAGGCTG
The DNA here is from genome assembly GCF_010672095.1 of Moorena sp. SIO3I6. Classification (NCBI taxonomy): domain Bacteria; kingdom Bacillati; phylum Cyanobacteriota; class Cyanophyceae; order Coleofasciculales; family Coleofasciculaceae; genus Moorena; species Moorena sp. SIO3I6. Next base: position 213 of record NZ_JAAHHU010000421.1, read on the forward strand.
TAGCTAAGGCGGTTAACAGATTGGGAAGTGCATTGAGGATTTGTGTTTGTAGCCCTAATTTTTGTTGAGCGTTTAAGGCTTTAGTATAATAACCGGCAAATCGAGTAAACAGATCTGATTCCAGTCCAGATGCTTTAATGGTTTCAATTGATTGAATGCCACCAATCGCTGTACCAGCAACTTTTCCATATTCCTGGGCTAAGCTAATATTGGCATCTGTCCGATTACGAGATAAGTATTGAAGGGCTATAAAATTAAAGCTGGCAAATATAATCGTGATCGTGGTTAATAGTATATCATAAGTAAACATTAATAGGGCATAAAGCCCCATCATGATCACATCAATAACAGTGGTGGCTAGACGGCCAGAAATTACGTCTGCTACGCGATCATTGAGTTGAGCGCGATCGCTGATTTCACCAGAAAATCGTTGAGCATAAAATCCTACAGGTAAGCGTAAAATATGCCAAACAAATTGTCCGGACATACTAACCGAGAGTTTGACTAAAAGTCGGCGTAACACTTTTAATTGCAGACGGGCAAGAAGTCCCTGAACAATTGCAGTAATCACCATTGCCAATAACATCGGTCTCAGCCAGTATTGATAATCTTCTATTAAAATCTTATCGACAAAGACTTGGCTAAATATAGGAACTATCAACCGAGGAAAGGTTATAATTAATCCTACTAATATAGAGAATAAAATTGAGTTTTGAGATGTTTTTAAACGATTCTGTAGAGAAGAAAATATACTTGTTTTATTACCTTTTTTTTTAAACTCTGGGCCAGGTTCCATCACTAGAACTATTCCAGTGTAACCTTGGCTAAATTCTTCTAAAGATAGTTTACGGGGACCCGTGGCTGGATCATTCAGGTAAACGCAATTTTTGCCAAATCCTTCGACAACTAAAAAATGGCAAAATTCCCAAAATATGATAAAGGGCGGATTTAAAGTTTTTAAGTTTTCCAATGACTTTTTAAACCCTTTAGCAGTCAAGCCATAGGTTCTCGCTGCTTTAAGCACACTAGAAGCTTTACTCCCATCCCGTGATATACCACACACTTTTCTTAATTCAGGAAGGGGAACAAAGCGACGATAATAACCCAAAATAATGCCTAATGATGCTGCTCCACATTCTGTCACCTCCATCTGTATGAGGGTAGGAGTGCGGACACGTTTCTGGGTTGGGAGCTTTGTATTTTGGGTTAAGGTTAACATATTAACGAACTATTGTACTTAAATTAGAGGAGGGCATTGGTTTGGATGAGTGAGCAAGTAGACTTCGCCACAAAGCTTTAAAGTGTCTTAAAGACATCTGTTGCAGATATTCATGATGGTCGGGTAGTATTTCTTTTAGCTGCTCGGATCGACTTTTAATTCTTAGGATAATTTCATCTTCTTGTGAGTGTTTTCCATAATCTAAAAGGGGCAAACTTTGTACAGGAAAACATCCCATGCCAGCTAAAATACAAACATAGGAAAAACCCGGAAATAAATTACCAATATTTCCATGATAAATTGGCCACATCACCTTCCATAACTCTAATTTTTCTTGGAGTGAATCCGGAATAAATTTGTGATATTTATTGGTTCGCCAAAAAGGAGTATCTTCTCTTTGAGTTAAGCAATAATGCATAACAACAAAATCCCTGATTTCCTCATACATTTTCCGCATAATCCTATTATATTGATTGCTCAACAAAGGAGAGAAAGTTTTATCTGGAAAATGACGGATTAAGGCTTCTAAACCCAGTTCAACTAAATAAATCCCGGTGGATTCCAAAGGTTCAATAAATCCACCAGACAAGCCAATACTAACACAATTTTTAGCCCAAGTATTTCTGGTTCTTCCGACCCTTGTTTTGATATGTTTTGCGGGTTGATCATTGCCTTTGTCGTCTAAGTGCTTTCTGAACTCAGTCTCAGCATCATCTTGAGACATAAAAGAACTGGAATATACATATCCATTACCACTTCTTTCTACTAAAGGAACATTCCAAGCCCATCCTGAACTTAAAGCAGTTGCTGTAGAATAAGGGTTAATTCCTCCATTTTTGGAATTATATCTATCACCTGTTTCGTAGGGAATGGATATAGCAATAGCTCGATCACAAAATAATGAATCAGCATAAGAAATAAATGGTTCTTGAAGTGCTTGATTAATCAATAATCCTCTAAAACCTGAACAATCAATAAAAAAATCAGCCGTCTGATTGCCATAATTTTCGGTAATTAAGTGGCTAATAAATCCCCTATGATCTAAAGCAACATCTAAAACGTTATCAACAATGTGTCTAACTCCTGCTGATTTCGCTTTTTCTTTTAAATATGTTGCCAATTTTCCAGCATCAAGATGATAAGCATACTCTATGCTCCCGGAATATTCTGGACTGTCATAGGATTTTGGGGATTTTTGAGCGGCACATAAATTAATATGTTCAAAACAACTTTCATCAAAAGCTGTAGTGTTTTCTTGTAAGTGTTTTTTTAACCAAAACTGAGATATAGGGATTCCCAGATTTGGACTACTTTTTAGTTGACCAAAAGGATGCCAAAATATATCTGGTTTCGACGAACCAGACCAATTTACAAATTTAATCCCTAGTTTAAAGGAAGCATTACATCTGGTCATCCAGTCAAATTCCGAAAGACCTAAAAGTTTGAATGTAATTTGTAGTGTTGGTAGGGTGGCTTCCCCAACTCCTACCGTACCAATATCTGAGGATTCTATCAGAGTAATTTGACAAGAACCTTGTAGCATTTTACTTAAATAAACAGCAGACAACCATCCAGATGTTCCCCCGCCCACTATAATAATAGTTTTGATTCTATTGGGATTACTTACATTATTCATAATTATTTTATCTTGGTGTTCAGTTGAAAATTTTTCAGTATAGCAATTTTTAGCCTAATGAGGTACGCAATATTTTTTACGTGTTCCCTCTTCCCCTCCTGGGAGGGGTTAGGGGTGGGTTCCTCTTCCCTTTTCCCTGTTCCCTGTTCCCTGTTCCCTAAAACCCAAAAATTTGTACCTTACCTAATTGAAAAACGCTATAAATTTTCAATTCCATTCCCGCCTAAAGTCATAGCGACCAGGCGCTAATATATCATTAGGATCTAGTCCTTTTTTTAGAGTTTTAATTAACTGACCAGAATCATCTTGAAAAGGAGGCAAAGCATCCATAGATTGAATTCCCAATCGATAAGGGATATACCCCGCTTCAGTTAAAGCATGAAGAGTTTCATCGTGGCATTCCATAGCTCTTTCATCTTCTCCTAAAACTTCCCGGTCATACATGATAGCGGTAAACAAATTAATATGTCTGCTGGTTTGACAGTTAAGGGCAATATTAGGTTCAAACTGATAACGCTTAAAAATAGCTTCAGTAATCTTTAAAGCTGTGATTATATCTTTTCCGTCAAATGGTAAAATCAGACA
>NZ_JAAHHU010000422.1:0-3648 GCF_010672095.1 Moorena sp. SIO3I6
TGTCTAATTCAGCCATAAGCTTATCATAGACCTGTGGTAAGCGGTGAATCCAGTACAATGCCCAGGTTATACTCATGGAGGTTGTTTCATGACCTCCTAGTAACAATATAATTAAATCGTCACGCAACTCCACATCTTTCATCGGCTCGCCTTGCTCGTCGCGAGCTTTCATCATTAAGCTCAGGATATCTTCACCTAATAAAGCTGGATTATCCTGACGTCGCTTAATTTCAGCATAAATTATGTCATCAACCTGCTGGCGAAGGCGCACAAAACGTCCCCATAAACTCCAAGGCCCCCAATCTTGCTGTAGGGCATGGAAGTACAAAACAGTAGAAGTCAAAGGACTACTCATCAAATTCAGAAGTGAAATAAATGTTTGGTTAAGCTGTTGGAAGCGAGCTTCTTCATTTACCCCAAAAATAGCACGTATAATAAATTGCAGTGAAATATCTTGCATCGAAGCCTGGACGTGAAACTGTTCTCCTTTTTTCCACTGCGTCATTTGTTGCTTAGTAATGTCACAAATTAACTGACTATAAGCTCGCATCCGCTCACCATGAAAAGCAGGCATTAACATTTTTTTTCGATGTTTGTGAAGATCGCCATCTAACAAGGGTAGTGCATTTTCACCTGAAAAAGCGGTTGGTAACTCTTTCATAGCTTCCCCTGTATTAAATGTTTGTGGGTTGGCTGTAAATATCGTCTTCATAGCTTGGGGATGACTGACAAACACCGTTGGAGGATAGTTCAAAAAACGTATTGTAAACATATCTCCATAGCGTTTAGCACAATCCTCTAAGTAATTGAGAGGATTAACAATGATATTAATAGACTGTAGTAATGCTGGTGTTTTTGGCCCATCAGGAAATTTCATTATTCTTCTCCTATTTTTGTATTTATGGACGGGTTTATAATTTAATCTGGGATAAATTTAACGGTGTTGTGGAGTGCTGAGTGCACCACCACACCGCCTTAAAAATAAGCCTACGGACGCTCCATAGGGTTAGCTGTTTGTGCTTTTTCTAAGGAGGATTTTAACTTTTCGGCTAGAGCACCAATGTATGGCTCTGTCATAATTGTCAGATGGTCTCCTGGAACAGGATGAAGTTCTACTTTTCCAGCAGAAAACTTACTCCACCCCCACATTGGGTCGTTTTTTCTACTGTCGTACAGGAGCCTATAAATATCCACACTAGGAGCAAGTTCTATTGGCACTTCCTCACTAGCTCGCAAGAGAGTAATCTGAGTTGGATAAACCTCCTGTGGAACGTAGCAAGCATTTTGATTTGCTTTAGCCACTTGAATAAGACCGCGAATTTGCTTAACTCCAGTTTCAGGAGGGAAAAGATTCACCTTTTGAAATTGCTCGTTAACATAGTTCAATTGATCATCAAAAGTTAGCTGTTGGAGAAACTCGTATGATACATCAATGTTTTTTCCAAACATACGGCCAAATATACCAGCAATGCTAGTTAGCATTTTTGCACTATTCCAATCTAGATCTAGCTTATGGCTGCTAGATTCTAATTTATCCGTATCTGGTGCATGCATATCTAGAACAGCGAGTAGAGCTATCTCATCCCCCTGCTTTTGTAATTGCTGGGCGACTTCAAAAGCCACTAATCCACCAAAGGAATGCCCCCCTAAAAAGTATGGACCTTCTGGTTGAATGGACTTTATTAATCCAATGTAGTGGGCTGCCATATCCTCAACTCGTGTGAAAGGTTCTGATTCTCCATCAAGACCAACAGCTTGCAACGCATAGAACGGTTGCTCTTGACCTAGATAGCATGACAAGTGATAAAAGTAAAGAACATTACCGCCTCCTCCGGCTATGCAGAAGAAGGGAGGCTTAGAACCAGACGTTTGAATCGGTACTAGCGAAGACCAGGAAATATACTCTTGTTCCTCGCGGAGAACCGTTGCCAGTTTTTCAATGGTCTGACCTTGAAATAAGGTTGCTAAGGATAAATTTCTTTGAAACTGTTCTTCAATTTGAGCCATCAAGCGAATAGCAACAATAGAATCGCCCCCAATGTCAAAAAAGTTACTTTGGACTCCCACGGGGAAAACATTAAGAACCTCTGACCAAATTTGGGTGAGCTTTAGCTCTACAAGATCCCGAGGAGCAATAAAGGTTTCTTCCTCCAGATCTTGGAGATTATCAGGAACAGGAAGAGCCCGACGGTCAATCTTACCATTAGCGGACAAAGGTAGAGAATCGAGTAACATTAGCTTGCTTGGGAGCATATAGTCGGGCAGGTGTAATTGTAGATGCTTGCGCAGCTGAGAAACCGTATCAGAATGACTGGATGATTTCGGAGGAGAGACTGAAGAGGTTAGCCACTGTTGAGCTTGGGCTGGCTCGATCTTTCCACCTACAAAGCTATAAAGTAGCATTTGATGAGATTCTAGCTTAAACAAATCGCTTAACTGTTGGAAATCTAAATTACCGATCGGACACAAACCAATACCAAAATCAGGAGCAGTAGTCATCAACAACTGCCCAATATGCCCTGCCTCCAGCAAGCAAAATCTTTCTGCTAATTCCCCATACATAGGCGTGATAGCATCAAGTTTGGCAATCAAAAACAATGAAAAAGCAGCTTGTTCAACAAGGGACTGATTCCCGCCGTAAATGTTATCTCCTTCAGCATTAGTTAGATCACTGATAAAAACTAAGCGGTGTTGTCGAGGACAATAATAATAAATACCTGCTTCAATTCCAGTTAAACGCTCAGACTTTATCATCAGATAACTCTGAACTGGATAAAGATTACCTGCTGAAGGATAAAGATATTTTGGCAGCGGTTTATCCGCTAAACTTAACTGACGCAAGCAGCTTAAAAACTGACTAAACTCTTTCAACTCCAATGGTTGCAGTTGAAACTGTCGATAACTTTGACGATGGAAGTAAGCTTTGGTCAGAGCTTCCTCATCAATATCCAAAGGCAAATCTATACCCTTATTCGTTGATTCCAGTTTCCTTAGACCATGTTGCTTGAGCTTAAACTCAATTCGTTCAACTGGGTCAAAGATTATCCCCTCTTTTTCACTAGGATGATAGGCTTCGGGCAACTTTGGTTGCATCTCTGAGGGCACAATATAAGCTACGATCTTTTTCCTATCTATTGAGTCTCCGATCGCATTCACCACAGCCTTCTTCACTAATGAATTACGCATTAGTGTTGCTTCAATTTCTCCTAACTCAATTCGATAACCATTAATTTTTACCTGAAAATCTTCCCTGCCAAGGAACTCAATATTTCCATCAGGTAAATAGCGTCCTAAATCTCCTGTTTTATATAATTGCTCCTGGGTCAGAGGATGACGAATAAAGTGCTTGGCTGTTTTTTCCTCATCTTTCCAGTAGCCTCGTGCCAATCCTAGTCCACCTATATAAATCTGGCCTGGAACCCACACCGGAGCAGGTTCCATCCATTGATTCAGGACATGCATCGTTTGATTGCCAAGGGGTTTCCCGTAAGGAATACTCCGCCAGTTAGGGTCAACTTCTCCTATCGGATAATAAATCGACCAAATTGAAGCTTCTGTTGCTCCACCTAGGCTAACTAATTCTATATCTGTCCATGTAGCTTTGATTTGCTGCGGCAAATTCAACGGTATCCAATCACCCGATAACAA
>NZ_JAAHHU010000423.1:0-3644 GCF_010672095.1 Moorena sp. SIO3I6
GGGGATACCGCTAGCAGTAGAGGAAGGATTATTAAGAGTGATTGTGGGAAAGACGGTACTGCCAATCCTGACATCGACGGTGCTTTCTCCATCTATTTCGTCAAAGATGCCAATGATTACTTCATAGGTACCAGTGGGTTGATTAAAGCTTGTGCTAGCAGTACCAGGGGGGAAAGCAGTATTATTAACCGCATCAAATAGAGTGATTACTGCGTCCCCAGAGGCATCAGGATTACTAGTAGTTACAAAGTTAGTTATACTAGAAAAATTTTCGGCTTCAATTCTCGTCATAGTCTTGTAGTCTCCAACCTTTATCTGTGTTTAAAGCTATGGTAATTTTATTTAGGAATTTTATTTGGGCAGCAAGTAATACCCTAGCAAGTCGATATCCACTCAATCCCCATGATCCCGATACCCTTTACAGAGCCATGGGCAAGAGTAGAATACTATGCTAAACGTTCACCAAAGCACCGATTATTACAGCTAATGAAAAATCTCATAAATCTGCCGCTGTATTAGTTACACAGTTTTGAATTTCCGTGTTTTCAAACCTATCGCTGAGGACGTAGATGCTCCCCCAACATTATTTTGTTGAGATAGTCTGAGCACTATACTATAGTCTTCCACCAAGAGCTTTAGTTTTTGCGGTCAAACAATTCCTTTATTTATTGATGACATGAATTGGATACTATGTCACCATTAATTTTTGTAATTTTATCAAATCTTTATCCTATTGTTACTGATATGATAATTGTTCAATATTTTCGATTACTAGAGAATAATTAATGCGTTCGCTTTTAGCGGAAAGCGGAAGCGTTCGCAAAGCGTGGCCAAAGGCCTCAGCTTCCGGAGCGCTGCGGTTAGGGAATAGGGAATAGGGAACAGGGAAAAAGAGCAAAGTGTTGGGAGATGGTCAGGGAGATGGGGATTTTAGATAAGCAACTGGCTTCCCAAGACCGTGCTAGCTCGCTGCATCCCTTCGTCCCTTTAATTTTTAAACACCATTACACCCATTCCTATAATTCTACGGGTATAAACAATCAAGTAAGCATTCAGCTATCAGCTAAAGGCCTTTGGCCACGCTACGCGAACAGCGGTCAGCGATTAGCGCTACAGATGGTGCTACAGATGGTGCTTTTGAATAAAAGAGGTTTAATCTGAATTAAATTCTCCCGTTCGCGTAGCGTGGCCATAGGCCAATGGCTGACCACTGACGGCTGTTCGCGCAGCGTGAGCTTTTAGCTCACGGCTGACGGCTGAATGCTTACACAATCAATCCCCAAAATCTCCTTTATAGATACTTTATATAAGTCTTAAATTTGTGATCACAAAATACATATAATTATCCAGAAAATAACTAATATAAAAATATTGAGTTTATCTTTCATCGAAAACTAATCCATTAGGTTAACCAACCATAGATTTTATTATAAGCATTACTTATACAAGAACTCTACTTTGATGATTATTTAATAACGCCTCCTACTAATTATAGCATTTGGATTGATAGCGCTTACAGTGATAGGATTTCGAATTCAGTCTTGAATAAGTTATGAACAAAAATGATTAATTTATAAATTTTAAAATTTTATAAATTTTTAAAATTGATGGCTATATAGCATTTCTATCTGGGTTGTAAACAAACTTCTTTCCCTAAAAGGCAATAGGCAATAGGCAATAGGCAATAGGCAATAGGCAATAGGCAATAGGCAATAGGCAATAGGCAATAGGCAATAGGCAATAGGCAAAACGCAAAAGGCAAAAGGGAATAGGCAATAGGCAATAGGCAAAAGGGAATAGGCAAAAGGGAATAGGCAAAAGGGAATAGGCATGCTAGCAAGAATAACCCACCCCTACTGCTCCCAGGAGGGGAAAGAGATACGTAGTTTTATTTTATAAAAAAAAATACCTCCTACGTTTACATATCAAATACCTCAAGGGGTGACAACAAGGCTACAAAGCACTCTGGATAAGGGACTTAGCGTTAAGTCCCCGCTTGAAATAGAGAGATTTGTGAGGTTTGAGACTCATCAGAGATTTGGCTAAATCCGACCAAATTTTGAGAGATTGAATCCAATCGGGACCGTGCAATCCCATCCAAAAAAAACTATGTCGCTCCGTTGAACGTTCTGATTCGGTGGGACGACAAATATACTCACTCACTCCCAGATTTTTTAAAGCAACTCCAAGTAAAGTTGCCAAAGTATAAGCGATGGAAATGAGCAAAATAATGGCTTTTAAGCGACGCTCACTAACCTTTGTATTTTCGAGATTATAACCTCCAGTTTTTAAATCTCGAAACATAGTTTCAATACCCCATCGAGCCTGATAGCAGGATAAAGTCCGTGGAAGACTATCAAGACTTGTGAGAATATACCAAGGTTCTTTACTTGCTCGACTCCGATATTGACGTTTCCAATAAGCCCCTAGATTAAAGTTTCCCAACTGATGGGCTTTTGTGCAAGAAATATTTGAGTAAAATCGAGAAAATCCCGGTTGAATTCCTAAATCTTTGAGGGGTCGATAAACAGCATCATCATCTTGAATACAAGTGCCCTTTTTCTGACGTAAAGCAAAGTCTACATTCCTCTCCTCCAGCCACTTAGCCAGTTGGACACTATGAAATTATCGGTCTCCTAATAGGAGTACAGGATAAGAACGCAATAGCCTTAAGACCGGAGTTATAACTTTTTTTTGCTCTGGCAAACTGCTGTTCCCTCGTTTTGGTAAAAGTTGCCAATATACAGGAATTGCATGATGACCCCAAGCTAAGCTTAACACCATTAAATTCCGGTCTTGCCATTGAGTTCTATCGAGGATTAATAGCAGATATCCTTGATGCATGAGCTTCAGCTTTTTCCTTCGTCTTATCTGTTTTCGATTAGAGATATGAGGACGAAACTCTTGTTTTAAAATTTGCTTGATAATAGGAAACCATAAGAGCTTAGCACTTAACTGAGGTAAATTCAAAAACCTCTGAATATTCCGAACACGACTTTCATATTTTATCGGTTGTGGGAACAGGTTGGCTAAGCAAGATAAACGGACATTACGATGACTTTGCAATAGCAAAATTAGCAATTGTAGAGTCAGATATTGGCAAGGAGTCAGATGAGTCTCGAAGACAGTCTGGTAGAATTGAGGAAACATATATGATTGTGGGGGGGTCACGAACGCCCCCTGATTTTTGTAAGTCTTGGGCTGGCTTAAACCCCTATTCTCTCTAGTTTACAGCTTTCTTGTCACCCCTTGAGATCAAATACAAACGCTATATAAGGTTTCTATATATAAGCAATCAGCTAACGCCCTAAGGGCGTTAGCTGATTGTCCTTGGCTAAATACTTAGGTAATTTTAAATTAGGTAATTGAAATTTTGTATTTTAAATTACGTATTTCACACATAACTTTGCCAACTGGTATCGGTTAGTGGATCAAGCTTCTCCAGGCGATCGAACCCATTGGCATTCATCAGCCAGACACTATTTTGTCCATCGTCGAGATTGCGCCAGAGGATATCATCGAAACCATTATCATCGATGTCGAGGGTGCCATGGATTACCTCCTGACCACTACTGATTGGTGAGGAGATCAACACTGATTCAATGTACTGAGTCCCTTCCATCCTCCAATAGTAAATAGTTTGC
>NZ_JAAHHU010000424.1:0-3641 GCF_010672095.1 Moorena sp. SIO3I6
AGAAGCAGTGCGCTCTTTTGCCATGAAGCAATACCAGCGTGGTAATTTTGTTGTTATTGGCGGTGACTGGAATCTGCGCCTTGCTAAAACAGAATTCCCCCATCAAACAGAAGATAAATACCTTTTCTGGGTTCATGATTTACCCGATGATGCTTTTCCTTCAGATTGGAAAATTGTGGCAGATCCGAATGTACCTTCTGTTAGAACCGTTCACCAAGCGTATATACCCGGTGACAATTATGTTACGATTATTGATGGCTTTATTACTTCTCCAAATGTTGAAGTTGTTGCAGTTGAGACGATTAATCTGAATTTTGCACACTCAGACCATCATCCTGTTAAGGCGCATTTTAGAACTATTAACAAAACTAACTAAACAACAGATGCAGTTTAATAGTAGACTAACAACCTTGTTTTGACGGACACTTCTGTTCGGTGATAATTTACTGAAATAGGTTTAACAAACTGACTATTACTCAATTAAAAAACTGCATAACAAACATAATAATTAAAAATACTAAAATATTGAATATTAAAAAGTACTTTTTAATATTCAAGAAACACTCCAGATAAAATATGTTTTTTGCTATAATCACGCTAATCAAGTAGTCAAACAAATCATTGCAGCTTATCAATAAGTTTTTCTGTAAGGAATATTATACTTACAAAAGTAATGATTATTATACATATGTAAAAAATTAAGTAACGCTCAAAAAGTTCACAAACAAAATTAAATACCTTATTTTTGTTTTTAAATTCACTAACATTAACATTAGCACAGTTGATTGTTCTCAAAATCCTAATAGAAAAATTCAAGGCTTCTTCATAGAATTTATATGCTAATACTATACTCAACGGAGTAATCAGCCAAAAACAATAACCAATAGCGAGCCATAATATTGCTGTTTTTGCCAAGGTCTTGTACCCCAATAAGGTCTCAAAACTAACACCTATAGTAAAGGCAAAAAAAACATATGTATACTTACCTATTTTTTCAATAAACGACTGGGAAAAGTCGGCAAAAGTATTTTCGACTTTTTTACACAAACCATCAGGATAAAAGAAAAAATTATACTGTTCCTTCAATTTATTTATTTCTTCTAGATCAGATATTAAATCTCTTTTGAAAGCCTTCAAACAGATAAAGTCTTTTACTGCTGAATAAGCGGTAACTAAAACAACGGGCAACCAAACAATAATATAATTAATTAAAGAGTAAGGCAGGTAATACTGATAAGGAAGTACATATGCCTTAAACCCTTCATCACTGTCTAGCTCAATAGAATTATATTTTGGTTCTGGGTTCTCTGAAATCCACTTTTTCCAATCTTGTTCCATCTGTTCTGGAGCCAGGTAGCGATGGTATATCGGTATGAATATGATGCCAAAAAGAGTCAAAGCCAGCCAGATCACGAAAATTCTAGTTCTTGCTGCCTTATAATCTCGCAAGACCTTCTTAAAGCAAAAAAGCTCAATAGCATCTTTTCTGAAAGAGCTAAACACAATGATGTTTTCAGCGAAGAGAAATATGAAACTACGAAACAATTCAATAATCCAGCCATCCCGCGTGAAAAAAAATTTCCAAGGTGAACTATCAGCCCAAACATAGCATGCATACAGGGAAACTCCACTACAAAACAGCAGTAATAGTGTAACTATTATTCTTAATAAAGGAGAAACCTTACCTCCATTAAAATCACTGCTAGAATCATCTATGAGCTTCCGTTTAAGACGCTCCAAACATAACCCTTCAAAGCCCCCACTTGAAAAAGACTTATCTAAGGAAAGTTGTGGCGTGGTAATTACCAGTTTAAAGCGTTGTCCACAGGGAGGTAAATAGGATTTAACATGCTGATAATCCTCAACACCATTGAGCACTATCAGCACATCGCCCTTTAGCCAGTGTGACCAGCAGTAGTTAACCTGACTCTGTAAATCTCCACCTTCAGGTGGCTGTAAACCTAATTTTGACTTGGCAAAGTCCACCACCTCATACCCTAAATGAGATCCTTGCCCCTCTAACCAGCAAACTCCTCCCGGATAAACCTGCTTTTCCCAAGCAAGCTGGGCATAATGTCGCACTAGTTCTGTTTTACCAGGACTTGTTTGCTCAGAGTAAATTACAACCCTCCCCCTTTGTCTCAACTGCTGATGTAAAGTTTCAAGCTCAATGTCCCGCCCCATGAACTCAACGTTTTTAGGGGGAATATTTTGCGGCTCTACTTTTTCCGGTTCCGGTCTTGACCCATCATAGTTAAAGTTCTTAATGAAAGGTCAAGTCTCCCGTGTTGCCTCCTATCTGAAGATTATTGTTATGATCTCCAGTGCTAGTTTGGTCCTGGGACTGACCACTAGGCTGTTCTGGGGCGGCATTGCTAATTAACCTGTTTAACTGCTTGGCAAATCCACTGTCTTCTTCAGCCTTCTCCGCTAAAATACCAACCAACGCTTTTTGGCGCTCCTCGTTCGAGGGTTTCTCCTTTAACCGCTTTAGGGTTTGTTCTGCATACCCGTCTTCGCTGAATTTACTGACAATAGCTTGGTAGATGGCTTCCGCCTTTTCCCAAACAGACTCACCAGCCTTTTGAGCTGCACCCTCAGCTACCTTAGCCAAGTAGGGAATTAGTATAGATACTGCAGATGTTGCGATCTCAACAAAATTCATTCGTAAACCTTCCTTGTTACTTATGTACGAGCAAAAGTCCCTGGCACACTGCTTTCTGGAAGCTCAAACCCTTATAGAATAGTCCAAGGTCGTGCCCAAAACAGAATGTATCTTTTTGTAAATTATGAGATGAAATTATTACCCAGTAAGGGTTTCAGCTTGCTCCGCATCGCCTCCAAGACCTCAGCGTAGCTGCCTTCTTTGCCTCTAGGGCTGGTAGTTGGGCTAAAAACAGCGATTTGCAATTTAGTGATGTAATACCAAATCCGTTTGTCAAAACCCCTTTATAAAAATTGACCAAATCTTTGTATGCCAGGAATCTATGGCTATGCAGATAAGGGGGGTGTGGGAACAGGATTTGGTATAATAAGATACTTTACCCTGAGATGATAAGTTATAGTATTTAGCTGACTAATCTTATAACTTTCACTAATCATTATTATTGATTTAGTTAGATAAAGTCGTGATATAAATCACATAAACTGGTGAAGTTAATTACTGCATTCAGTGACTGGATGTTCTGAGGTGAATTAGCCCAGCTTCTATGTGTTCTTTATTCCCATGGTGCTTAACCTCATAAGGACAGGGTTCACTACTGTTATGTGCGATGCCCTAATCCAACCCTATTCCGGACATTTTTCTCGACAGTCATTGGAAGTGTAGTCAAGACTGAGTATAGGGTTCGCTCAAGCGTCTTTATGACCAAGTGATGGTGAAGTGCCTTGTTGGGGGATTATCGGTATTTCAGTTCGCCTATCTAAGCAACAATTTTTCGCAAAAACCCAGGAATTTGTAGCTCTTGAAGCAATTTGAACCTACAACCGATCAATCTCATCCATACTCAACCCCGTATATTGGGCAATATCCTGAGCGGGTAACCCTGCCGCCTTCATCTGCTTAGCAATCTGCTGTTTTTCTTCCTGTCTACCTTCGGCTTTACCTTCGGCTCTACCTTCGGCTCTACCTTGTTTGATAC
>NZ_JAAHHU010000425.1:0-3632 GCF_010672095.1 Moorena sp. SIO3I6
CAACTTAAAGGCATGAGTTGCAGTGAGGCCATGAAGCAATACAGTCAAATAGTAGCCAAACTGCCAGTAGTGGCTCAAGAAAAGGAGCTGCCTCTAGAAGAAAAAATTAAAGCTTGGTTAGTCGCTTACATAGCCAAAGTTTTTAACATTGAAGCAGATGAGGTGAATAGTACTCTTCCTTTTGAGCGCTATGCTCTAGGATCGGCTGATGCAGCAAATCTAGTTGCTGAGTTGGGAGCTTGGCTAGAACGAGATATTCCTGCTACTGCGCTTTATAGTTACCCAACTATAGAGTTTTTGGCTAAGCATTTAGTTTCGTCATCCTGAAGATAAGGTGCAAATTACATGGATCCAACCGCGATTATAGGTATTGGTTGTCGTTTTCCAAGTGCTGGAAATCCAGAAAGCTTTTGGCATTTGCTGCGGCATGGAGTGCATACCATCACTGAAGTTCCGCCAAATCGATGGGATGTTGATGCCTTGTATGATCCAGATCCAGCTACACCAGGAAAAATGAACACCCGTTGGGGCGCTTTTCTGGAACAGATAGATATGTTTGAACCGAGTTTCTTCGGAATTTCTCCCCGAGAAGCAGAGTCAATGGATCCCCAGCATAGACTAGTCTTAGAGGTAGCCTGGGAAGCTCTGGAAAATGCAGGACTGGCACCAAATAAGTTAGCTGACAGCCAAACAGGTGTGTTTATAGGAATCGTTGCTAGTGATTATGGCCGACTGGTGTTCAATGATCACCTTAATATAGATGCTTATGGCGGCATTGGCATCACGCCTGGTATTGCAGCGAATCGTCTCTCCTATATACTGAATTTGCACGGACCTAGCTTGGCGATAGACACAGCTTGCTCGTCATCGCTGGTAGCATTGCATTTTGCCTGTCAAAGCCTGCAAAGCGGTGAATCTAATTTGTGCTTGGTCGGAGGGGTGAATTTGGTTTTGTCCCCCGAATACACTCTCACTTTTTCTCAAGCTCGGATGATGGCGTCGGACGGTTTTTGTAAGACTTTTGACAAAGACGCCGATGGTTATGTACGAGGGGAAGGATGTGGTGTAATTGTCCTCAAACGCCTCTGTGATGCCCTCCGGGATAGAGACAATATATTAGCAGTTATCAAAGGCTCGGCAGTTAACCATGATGGTCTAAGCAATGGAATGACTGCACCCAATGGGGTTTCACAGCAGGCAGTTATCAGGCAAGCATTAAAAAATGCTGGTGTAGCGCCAGCCCAGATTAGTTATGTTGAAGCTCACGGTACTGGCACTTCCTTGGGGGACCCAATAGAAGTTGAATCCATAAAAGCAGTACTGGGTCAAGGGCGATCGCCTCTTGATTCCTGTGGGATTGGTTCAATTAAGACCAATATCGGTCATTTGGAAGCTGCGGCGGGAATAGTTGGTCTAATCAAGACAGTTCTATCACTGCAACATCAGCAAATACCATCCCACCTGCACCTCAAACAACTGAATCCCTTAATTAAGTTAGAAGGTACACCCTTTTTTATACCTACTGAGTGCCAACCTTGGTCTGTTGCTACAGAACCTCGCTTGGCTGGGGTCAGTTCCTTTAGCTTTGGTGGCACAAATTGCCATGTCATCTTGTCGGAAGCTCCCAAACAAGAAACCAGAGCTAATGAAATTGAACGCCCTGCTCACATTCTTGCTCTCTCAGCCAAAAATCAGAAGGCTTTGAGTGAATTAGTAGAGCGCTATCAGGCTCATCTGAAATCAAACTCATCCGCAAAGCTGGCAGACGTTTGTTTTACTGCCAATACAGGAAGAACGCATTTTGATCGCCGCCTTTTTGTTACGGCAACATCTACAACAGAGATGCAAAAGGCTCTGCGCGATCTTGCGGAGGGCGAAGATACAGTGCCAACCGGTCAAATATGCAGTCCCAAGCGCCAGAAAATAGCGTTCTTATTTACTGGTCAAGGGTCTGTGTATCTGAATATGGGGCGTCAACTCTACGATACCCAACCGACATTTCGTAATTGCCTCAAACGCTGTGAAGAAATTTTGCGTCCCTATCTGGAAGAACCACTACTATCTGTTCTCTATCCAGATATTGATTTGTCTTCTCCAACATCTGGCGAGGCAAACCAAAAGTTATACAACACGGCCTATACTCAACCTGCTTTATTCGCTCTAGAATATGCCCTATGCCAATTATGGAAATCTTGGGGCATAGAGGCGGATGCTGTCATCGGTCATAGTGTAGGCGAATATGTCGCTGCCTGTGTTGCTGGGGTTTTTAGCCTGGAAGACGGTCTCAAATTGATGGCAATGCGGGGACAGTTAATGCAACAATTGCCTCCAGGTGGTGAGATGTTGTCCTTGCTCGCATCAGAATCTCAAGTGCGAGAAGTGATTGCTCCCTATGGCGATCAAGTTGCGATCGCAGCTCTCAATGGCCCTAGCAGTATAGTAATTTCTGGTAAAAGTGAAGCCATCCAGGAGATTTACAGCAGCGTGTCAACGCAAGGAATAAAAGCAAAATTTTTGCAAGTATCCCATGCTTTTCACTCTCCGCTGATGGAACCAATGCTAGGGCAGTTTGAGGTAGCAGCATGGCAAATCTCCTACAATAAGCCTCAGATTCCTCTAATTTCTAATGTTACTGGGCAACAAATAGGCGATGACACTAGCACTCCTGAATATTGGGTGAATCATATACGACAACCAGTCCGCTTTGCTGATGGTATGCAGACTTTAGACCAGGAAGGCTGTAAAATTTTCTTGGAAATCGGACCCCAGGCAATTTTGCTGGGAATGGGACGCCAATGCTTACCAGAGGACACGGGGGTTTGGTTGCCTTCTCTGCGCAAAGATCGCGAAGACTGGCAACAATTGCTAGAGAGCTTAGGGGAATTTTACGTAAGAGGTGTAGAGGTAGACTGGTCAGGATTCGACAAAGATTATATCCGTGAGAAAGTAGTATTACCTACTTATCCTTTCCAAAGAGAACGGTATTGGACCAAAGCAACTAATTTTACTAACTTTGTAGATAAAGAGGAGTTCCGGGATTGGTTATACGAAGTAGAATGGCGACCTCAAGCTAGTTTTGGCGGGCAGTTTTCATCAGAGGAACTTCTAGACCCATTGACCATTAACCAGAAACTACAACCTTTGGTGTCGTCTTTAGCCTCTGTTAATAACTTGGATAGCTACAGTCAACTTGTGAGACAATTAGAAACTTTGAGTGTGGAATATGTCTTGCAAGCCTTTGACAAAATGGGATGGTCATTTAAACTGGGGGAAAACTTCTCCACTGAATCCCTAGCCCAAAGATTAGGTGTAGCACCACAATATAAACAACTTCTCAACCTGTTGTTAGAGATGCTAGCAGAAGTAGAAATTCTGCGCTACACCGAAAACCAGTGGGTGACACTCCAAACTCCTGAAAAAGTCAATCTACAACAAAAAAATCAGACCTTACTTGCTCAATTCCCCAGCGCTAATGCAGAACTAACTATGTTAGAGCGTTGTGGTTCCCAATTGAGAGCAGTTTTGCAGGGAACTATAGATCCCCTGCAAGTTCTCTTCCCTGAAGGGGATTTTACTATAGCTACCCAACTATATGAACAGTCTCCTGAAGCACAATATACCAATACTTTAGA
>NZ_JAAHHU010000426.1:0-3616 GCF_010672095.1 Moorena sp. SIO3I6
AGACAGATTCACCAAGCTTGCCAATCCCGTTGGTAGGCACTGCCCACCCTAAGATTAATCTTACTGCATCGCTTTTTTGATACTGTTCTCGTCAATTCTTATCCTCTACGATTAATCTCCCCACTACATTCATCAAACTAAAAACTCTAGTCAGTCCATCAGCTACCCTTAAAATTCTCTTTAGGAATTAGCTCTAAAGCATAGGGATTATAATATTTATATCTTATGCCTCGACATAAACAATAATATCCATAGGGCAAGCAGGTTTCTTGGGGCAACGGTGCTAGAGCATCGTTCTCTAGTAATTGGTAAACCTCTGCTTCAGACCTAGGCTGATAAACACACCCCAGCCCAGAATATAAACTTTCACCCAGAAGTACAGAGGCTTTGCCCCAGTAAGCCGCTTCCACACCAATGGTTGAACCATAGGTAACCACTACATCGGCCCAGTCTATTAATGCATAGGAGTCAACCTTGGAATCCGGGGGAATAACCTGGACATTTTTTCCCGTTAAAGAATTCCACCAGTTGCGGTCTTCTAATGACTTTTTCTGAAGGTGAGGATGGACTCTAATGGTCAGATAACAGTCCATCCGATTAGAGACCCAAGTGATCACAGACTTTACCGCTTCCTTTTGATTCTTAAAAATTGGATGCTTCGCCAAGTCGCCAACTGCAGCCCATTCATCATCACTAGAAGAGTAGTAGACAATCTGACGATGATTAGCGGTTTGCCTAGGAACCAGATCTTTTTGCTGCTCAGACGTAAAGTTAGTTGAGCCAATTCCCTCTCCCTGCCTTCTATTCTGATAAAAGGTATGTCCTAACTCTTCTCTATCCATACCAGCCTCTTGCCAATAGATTTTTATCTGTTCGCGCAAATAGGCAAAATCATGAGGCGGTTTCTCCAACAGTTCGTATCGATAGTGGGTTATTCCCCGTTCACAGTATTGAACCTCAACACCAAGCTGTTTAGCGGCTTCAAAAATCCCTTTAACGGAAGCCTGTCGTCCATTGAAACCAATAATTTTCTGGGGGTTATATTTGAGAATCAGTGCCCTGGCTTTTTCATAAACAATTGCTGAACATCGCAACAATCGTTGTATATATGGATAATGCTCATCAGGATCGGGATGGGAAGATAAGGTGTGGGATATCAGGGAAGAGACAGTAGCTAAACCCAGATCAGCATCTTTATACTTGTAGGCTCTAAGCTCCCTCAAGCTATGGGGAGCATTTTCGACATAATCTTGGATAGTTAACCGAGTTTTTTCTGGCAACAATTCGTCTGGTAAAGTGGTTACGCCATAGTTTCTTAAAATGCTTTCAAATTTCCATACTAGATCTTTCCAACTTCTTTTTCCCAACTTTCGAGCATATTTATTGGCAATCGTTCTATGGTCATCCGGATTATCGACATAGAGAAATGAAAATCCCGTTTTTTTCCCGGCAACTGCTGCATTAATAGCAATTTCTCCAGTGGTTCCTAGATAAGGAGGACAGGCAAATGACTGAATTACTAATACATCCATACTATATAATTTATAGTTGAGCTGTAAACATAGGATTGATGGGAGCAGGGAGTAGGGAGTAGGGAGTAGGGGGAAGAGTGTGGGGAGTTAAATTCATGTAGGGTGGGCAGTGCATCAGAGGGATTCCTGTGCTGGCCATCGGGTTGGTAGCCACTGCCCACCAAAGATTAATCTGTTCAGTTCATGTAGTTAAGTTCATCTAGGTGGGCAGTGCATCAGAAAGATTTCTTTGCTTGCCATAGGGTTAATAGGCACTGCCCACCCGAAGATTAATCTAAATCCTGAATCCTGTTAAGTTCATTAATGTAAGTATTCAGCTATCAGCTATCAGCTATCAGCTTATGCGCTAGGTGCATAAGCTTAGATGGGCAAATCCCCAGACTTTAAATTATAATGAATCTCGAACTATTAAATTCTTCCGTTCGCGTAGCGTGGCCATAGGCCAAATAGGTTTATTGTAAGCTGACAGCTGACAGCTGTTTGCGTAGCGTATCCAACAGCTGAATGCTTACTTTATAATTAAAATTTCATAATTCCTAACCAGACTCTATAAAAATCTGGTGAAAATTAGTTTAAAACCCAGTGGTTTAATTTTACTTTCCACCAGACGTACTACGGAGCCTAATCCTACAGCAGAGGGTAAATAAATACACCCTTTAAAACCTTTGAGGTTTGAATTCCCTGCAGCTGTACTAATACCAAGTTTGATAGTGCTCACAAGTAGTGATTTTAGCTCCCGTTACTTTGACTAGACCGTCGCCAAACCACTACATTCCTTCGGGACAATCATCCATTGATGGATGCTCTGGTTGGGAAACCTGGTTCTTTTTCTCAAAGCCAAGGCTTAACTCGAAAGTTCCACTGAAGAGGCCTATCATTTCGTCGGCATCAATAGTACCACTACTGTCAAAGTCAGATGAAATTTGACCGATGCTAAATGGTAAGTTAAACTTAAATGCTCCGCTCAAGACAGGGGTAAAACGACCGCCGATGATATGACCCATCATTTCGGCATCCTTCAGTTCAGTCAAGCAGGTTTCCCGAGAAACCTTTAGGTCTGAAATAGTGATCATAGTTAGTAAATTTCCAATTGGTATGCTTAATCGATCAGGGGTAAGTTTTTCTTCATCCTGAAGATAGTTATCCCTGTAATCGGGATAACTATCTTCCTAACCAGCTAGCATCATTTGGAATCATTGGTATTAACTGTATTCAGCTTTTATACCTTATAATTATTACTTTGAAGTAGCGGTATTAGGCGATTATGCACAAGACCTGTAAGACTTCTGCTCAAAATTAGTCGGAAACTCTCACATTACAGTGGTTAACTCTTAATTTATATCAGAGGTCTTAAGGCTTGCCTATTAGTGTTATTCTTGCCCCCGTTGATGCCCCAAAATTGGGGATTTTATGAAAGTTTTGCCCCCCATATATGGGGGGCAAAACCAACAACTAAACGTCGTAATTAGCTATTGATTTTACCACCTAGTTTGAGCTCGAAAGTTCCAGCAAAGATGGGGAGAATTTCATCGGCATCAATAGTACCACTACTGTCGAAGTCATTTGAAATTCGACCAATGCTAAATGGTAAGTTAAAATTAAAGACTCCGCTGAAGACAGGCTGGAACGTTAAACCACCAATGATGTGACCCATAACTTCGGAATCCTTCAGTTCAGTCAAGCAAGCTTCGCGAGAAACATTAAGATCAGAAATAGTAATCATAGTGAGTAAATCTCCTGGAATTTAGCTTTAGTTTGTGTTTGGTGTGAGGTTTGTTCTTTCCTCATCACATTTACATCCTAGGCGGTTTTTTTTAGGGATGCAAGGGGTTTTTCAAAGGGTTATGGACATTAAAAATGCATTGTGTCTTTTAGGGATTAGTTATTGGGGATTAGTCATTTTACCTTTGCATACCAGCCGTTTGCCTGGAATTCTCTGTGATTATTATTCAGTTAGTGAAATGGCTAGTTAGGGAAATTCGGGACATAATTATTGCTGTTTTTTCTTTTGTTCTTTTATTTGTTTTGGGATAAAAAAATGAAGGGGTCTTTGGGGAGTCGGGAGTCGGGAGTGGGGAATCGGG
>NZ_JAAHHU010000427.1:0-3582 GCF_010672095.1 Moorena sp. SIO3I6
TACACCAAAGTTGCCACCAACAATTACACTGGAGCCAAAAAGATACTTAGGAGCCGTGTGAGGCGAAAGTTTCATGCACGGTTCTGAAGCGGAGGTGCGGGGTTCAATAGCCCCCATCGACCGTAACGACTTAATCCGACACCTGAACAGCGCCTGCTGCTCAGTGAAACGGTTGGAGTCTATCGTCGTGCTTGTCGGTACTTGGTCGGAATTATTTATACTCACTGGTCTGAGCTAGGGGAATTAACGGCAGATAAACTAACTCCTGCTGTCGAAAAATTAATGCATCAGACCCGGTCACGTCCTAATATTAAATACCCTCAGTTCAATAAAACCTTCTACAAATTCCCTAGTTACTTGCGTCGTGCTGCAATCGCGTTTTCCGCTGGTCAGGTTAGTAGTTTTGTTACTCGTTATCGGGAGTGGCAGTCGGGGAACAGAAAAAGAAGGGATGCTAAGCCTCCAAGGCTAAATGCAGACACTGGCTGTTATCCCTCCCTTTACAAGGGACAATGCTACAAGCTGCATGGTTATGACCAAGTCGAAATCAAGGTTTTCAATGGTTCTGATTGGCTTTGGACTACCGTTCAAATCACTGGATTAAGAGAGCGTCATCTCGTGGCATCCAATAAGATGATGTCCCCTTCATTGGTCTTAAATGAAAGGGTCTGTCACTTGTCCGTTCCATTTATTTGCAAGCCAGAAAAAAGAAAACCAGAGGCTAATGTCACAGCAGTTGATCTAGGGATAAATACAACAGCTACAATAGCAGTCGTAACTCATAGCGGCACTGTAATCCACCGTGAATTCGTTCACCCTGGAAGAGACATAGACCGTCGAGATCAGCGACTGAAATCCGTCTCTATGCGGGCGGCCAAGACCATGGGTAAAGGAGGCAGACTTCACAAAGGATTCTGTTCTAAAACCTATGAAAAATGCCGAAGAATTAATCATCAAATAGGTCACCTTGTTTCAAAGCGAATTGTTGAGATTGCTGAGCAATTTAATTCTGAAGCTATAGTATTCGAGAATCTGAAAGGTTGGAAGCCAAGAGGTGGCAAAAAACGATCCAATCTTCGACAAAGATTTCATGGATGGCTTAAGTCTTTGATTCGCAATTTTACTGAAATGAAGTGGGCTGAACTGGGAGGCAAAACAATAGAGGTTGTAGCAGCTTACACCTCAAAATTAGCCTATGATGGTTCCGGCACGGTTAGACGTGATTCAAGAAATTACTCCCTAGCAACCTTCCCTTCAGCTAAGCGCTTTAATGCTGATCTCAACGGCGCTTACAACATTGGTGCTAGAGGCGTGTTTAAACTCGTTCGTAGGTGCGGCTTGTTTTGAGTAGGAGGTACTCATGAAAGAGTAAGGTATGACTCAAGTAACTCGCGGGGATAACCCCAAAAAGTTATAACTGTTCATCTGGATGGCGGTGCAAACCCGACCCCTAGAAGAGACTAGTGACTCCCTACCTGGCCACACCGAGCAGGCGACAACCTAGCAGAGTGAAGCTGGCACCAGGGCGGAATCAGACACCAATCAGATGGGTGACACTGCCGCTAACGGGGAGGTGACATGGGTAACAGACAGTAAAAGTCCTGAAAAAGTGTCTAACGAGTAAGCCGCAATCTGACTAGCATATGCGAGACTTGATTCCCGAATATCCTCACAGCGTTTCTACGAGACAGCTGGAATCTCCGAGGAGGGAATAGGCAAATTGGACTGCCCTAAATCACCACAACAATCTGATGAACGGAACAAGTAAAAACGGTAGCACAACCTAGGTCTATAGATTGGTCGAACCTATAGTAAGTGATGTCACACTTAATCCCTACTACCGGGTAGGATGCAGGCGAAAACTGCCTGCGGGTATTCAGAATATGCAAACTCTAGTAGAGCACGGTTAGACACATGAGCAATCATAGTGAACTTTGGAAAAATCAGAAGTGGAAAAAACACCACCAAAATTTATTCCGCCTACAAAAGCGAGTATATAAAGCGGTTCGAGAAGGTGACCTGAAGAAAGCCAAGTCATTACAGAAACTGATTATGAAGTCCCGTGCAGCACAACTGCTGGCTGTCCAACAAGTAACACAGCTAAATAAGGGCAAAAGAACAGCTGGAATTGACGGAAAGTCCAAACTCAATTTCAGGGAACGCATGGAACTGGTGGAAACATTAAACCTCTATGGCCACGACTGGAAACATAGCGGACTACGAGAAAAACCAATCAAGAAAAAGAATGGAAAGACTCGAATGTTAAAGATACCAACCATAGCCGACCGAGCATGGCAATGTTTAGCCAAATTCGCATTGGAACCAGCCCATGAGGCCACGTTCAGCGCCGACAGTTATGGTTTTAGAACAGGAAGAGGAGCACAAGACGTGCAAAAACGCCTATTCCTACACCTGAAATCAGACCACAACGGTATAAACAAGCGAATAATCGAACTAGACATAAAGAAATGCTTTGACCGCATCTCACACAGCTCAATCATGGATAGATTGCTAGCTCCTGCGTGCCTAAAACAGGGGATTTTCAGGTGTTTAAAAGCAGGCATCAATCCGGAATTCCTAGAGCAAGGAACACCCCAAGGCGGTGTGGTCAGCCCCCTATTAGCAAATGTGGCACTCAACGGAATCGAGAATATACACACCAGCCTGCGATACGCAGACGACATGGTATTTATACTCAAGCCAAAAGACAATGCTGAAAAGATTCTCCAGAAAGTCAAAGACTTCCTGGCAGAACGCGGAATGGAAATCAACGAAGAAAAGACCAAGCTAACCAAAACGACAGACGGATTTGACTTCCTGGGGTGGAAATTCCGCGTCAGAAAAGACGGAAAGTTTTCGTGTATTCCCTCAGAGGAAAACCACAGAAACATCCGTAAGAAAATCAAAGCCGTGGTCAACAACTCGAACTATGGTGCCAAAGTAAAAGCAAAAAAGCTAGCCCCAATCGTTCGCGGGTGGCGTAATTACCACAGTAGTTGTGATATGAGTAGCCCAAGGGATAGCCTATGGTTCATGAACCTAACCGCTAACCGTAAATTCCGAAAGGAAAAGAAAGTGAACCGGTACCAGGCCAACGAACTATGTAAAAAAGCATTCCCAAAAGTGGGGTACAAACAGAATCAACACGCAAACGTTAAAGGGACTAAGTCACCTTATGATGGTGACCTAGTTTACTGGAGTAAAAGGAATTCCCGCCTCTACTCAGACGCTACCTCAGACGCCTTGAAACGGCAAAACCATTCCTGTGGACACTGTAGATTGAAGTTCTTAGAAGGCGAAGATGTACACCTTCATCATGTAGATGGAAACCACGACAATTGGTCCAAAAAGAACTTACTAGCAGTTCATCGAAGCTGCCATCAACAGATACATTGGAGCAAGCCAAAAGGCCGGTCATAGACCGAGTTTACCTAGGAGCCGTGTGAGGGGAAACCGCGCGACCTGAACTGGTCAAGTAAAGCGGGGAGCCGACTCCCCAGGGTAATTTACACCACCTACCCTCACGTAAAACAACCTTTTAGGTTGGACTCAATACCTTTTGGTAACAAAAGGGAAATATGC
>NZ_JAAHHU010000428.1:0-3581 GCF_010672095.1 Moorena sp. SIO3I6
CACAGGTATAGGGGACACGGGAACGCTCTGTAGCGGTTTCATCCCAACGACGTCCGATAAAGCGCTTGATACTGTAGACACTGTTTTCCGCATTGGTCACTGCTTGACGCTTGGCCAGTTGACCCACCAGGTGCTCCCCTGACTTGCCAAATCCCACAATACTCGGTGTAGTTCGCCCACCTTCCGAGCTGGAAATGACTATGGGTTTACCCCCTTCTAAGACAGAAACACAACTATTGGTTGTGCCTAGGTCGATGCCAATAACTTTTCCCATAGGGTTGCGGCTTAACGGTTATGTTAAGTTATTTTAGTTTGATTTTTTGTTGAGTTAGTCAAAATAATAGAACTTCCCTTGGTGCGTTCGTCCCTTTTCGTAGGATGGTCAGAGACTGACACCAAAGGAAGGTTAACCACTCAATGGCAGCTAATTTTCTGACTCAGCAGATTTCTGAGCTTCCGAGGTTTCCTGTGGTTCTGCCGCAGCAGCTACTTTCACCATAGCGTGACGTAACACCCGCTCCCCAAGTAAATAACCCCGCATTAGCTGTTCTATGACTACTCCTTCTGGATAGTCATCCGTTGGTTCTCGCATAACCGCTTCGTGGAGATTGGGGTCAAACTCTTGCCCTTCTGGTCGCATCGCAGCAACCCCAAGGCGCTTGAGGCTATCTACCAGCTGTTTATAAACACCTTGATAGCTTTTGTGAATTGACATTTCCCCATCATTTTGAGGCTTAATTTGGGTGCGCGCCCGTTCAAAGTTATCTACTACTGACAATAACTCAGTGATGGTGTTTCCTTTAACTTGATGTTCCAAGTCTTCTTTCTCTTTAGTTGACCGTTTGCGGAAATTCTCAAAATCTGCCGCAATCCGGATGTATTGAGATTTAAAGGAGTCACATTGCTGAGTTCGCTCTTCTAGTTGAGCTTTCAGGGCCTCATTTTCCTGCTTGATGGTTTCTAGAATTTTGGAATCGTCCTCCGTAGGTGATTCATCGGTAGCTGCTTGAGCTACCTCGGTCTGGGCTTCTTGGTCTACCGACTCTGACTCAGATGCTTCCGCAGCAGAGGATTCAGTTGGTTGTGCTGCTTCAGAGTTGACCTCTGAGTCAGAGGCTACGGCTACCGCTTCCACCTCAAGATTGTCTGCGAGTACCGTAGTGGACTCTTCCTTTGTCTCCTGCGAAGTGTTATCTGACTGTTTTGCTTCGTCAATCATGCTCCACTCATCCCAATTCAATAGACTGCTAGTTTATCTATAATTTCTTACTAGCCAACCAATTTTCCAGCAAATTTTTTAAACTAACCACGTTCAGTCTAACGACTATAGCATCGGTTTGTGACAGCTCCTATACTGACCTTACAGGTTCAGTGTAGGCAACAAGCGCCAGTCCGGCTATCGCTTAGGAGGCGCTGGGCTTTAAGAACGGACTGCCCTTCCGCTCTGTTTTTTATATTTATTGCTGCATTGTGGTCTCTGTCCAAACTGCAACCACAGTGAGGACAATCATGCCACCGAACATGCAACTTTTTAGGGACTTTTTTGCTGCAACTGGAACAGTTCTGTGAAGTGTTCCGAGCACTTACTGGAATCGCCAACAAGCCAGCATTTAAGGCTTTGCTTGCCAGGATTGTCAGAAAGCTAGACCACCCAGCGTCTAACACAGATTTAGCCAATCGAGATAAGACAAGTCCCTTTACGTTTAATTTTTCGTGAGCAATTACATCGTATTTTGACAGCAAATATTTTGCTGTCTTAAAATGAAAGTCTTTTCGCTTGTCCGATACTTTTTTGTGCTGCTTTCCAAGTTGTTTGATAGCTTTGAGTCTATTTTTACCTCCTTTTTTTCGTCGAGATACTCTTTTCTGAATAACTCTCAGCCTTTTCTGAGACCGTCGATAATATTGAGGAATGCTTACTGTTTCCCCTTCAGAAGTGGTCAAAAATTCTTTAAGGCCAACATCAATCCCAATTATAGATTCAGGGTTAATGTCGGGCTTAACCTTGGGAACCGTCTTATCTTCTAGAGACAATACCAGATAATAACCATCACACTTTTTTGTTATTGAAGCTGTCTTTATCTTAAAGCCATTCGGGGTAGCCGACGCTTCGCGAACAGGGATAGGGCGGTGTAATATAATCTTTACCTTACCTATTTTGGGAAGGTTGATTAAATTCCCTTCTAGACACCCTTCTTTTATTTGAGGGTAAGTTAAAGTACGATAGCGGTGCCTTTTTTTGAACCTAGGTCTTCCGCTTCGTTTACCGTTACTATCTCCTTTTATAAACCGATCGAAAGCTAGTTTTACTCTCTTTACTACATCCTGTAGTACTTGAGAATGAATCTCTTTATACCAGGAATGACTTTTTTTGAGATTTGGTAAAGTCTTTTTCTGAGAGTAGTAATCTGGATTGTTTCTTAATTCGGGAATATGACAAACGAGAGGACAAGCATTGATTGAGCAGCGATTTTGCTCATACCAAGAAAATCGCTCAGCCAATAAATAATTATATTGAGCACAAAGCATTGAGAGCCAATTATCTATTTTTTCTTTTTGATCTTTTGTTGGCTTTAGCCGGTACTGATATGCAATTCTCACCCTTGCTTGTCCTCTTATCTATCGACCTAGTAATATTATAGTTAACGTACAGCCATTTTTCAAGTCACAATGAAAAATAAAAAGTTAACAATCTCGATTACAGATTTTGAGAAAAGACAGTTAGCACAAGAGG
Organism: Moorena sp. SIO3I6; assembly: GCF_010672095.1. Lineage (NCBI taxonomy): Bacteria > Bacillati > Cyanobacteriota > Cyanophyceae > Coleofasciculales > Coleofasciculaceae > Moorena > Moorena sp. SIO3I6. The sequence goes on from NZ_JAAHHU010000428.1 coordinate 2,735, forward strand.
CCTCGCGACGCGGAATGACTCAATCAGAGTTGATAAGGAGCTTGATAGCTCGCTTTCGGGACCCAAAAGACTCTGTGCAAAATTCATCCCTGGAGACGAAACCTTAGATAGTGGAGCTTTATTACATGCATATTTAACCCTTTTGCGCATAACCGACTAACCATAAAAGCTCCACTATCTTACGGTAACTTTAAGCACCTATGCTGCGCATGTTCGTTGTGGGGCTTCTAATGCCTGCCAGCTAACCACGTTCAGTCTAAGACTATAGCATGGGTTTCTAAGCTTATTGAGAGTTGTTGCGACCTCAGACTTACCTCAACTGTGTGGTCTGGCAAGCCCTCCGTTAGCAACAATGCTGGTCAAGGACACTCGAGCCGATCAGATCCTTATGGCCTGTACGCTTACTGAGCCACCTACTGTGGTTTTTCCACGGACTGTCTTTGATGGTGCTACTTGAGTTTGCTGGTCTTGTTGCATACTTTGGCTGGCCTTGTTGCATAGTTGAATGTTGTGATGATAAATCGGTCATTAACGAAAATCTAGTAGCATCTGAGATGGTAACCAACCTTGAGCGAGTAGGACTTGATAAGAATTATACAGCAAATGAGTTGGCTTAGTTTTTATGATGTATACTGTGATATTTAGCTAAGACAAATTATCCTAATCCGTCAATCTAACTAAAACGTAAAAATAAGGGAGTGGCTGCCACTCCTATGTCACTTAACATAAGGCTTTTGGGAATACTGTGTAAAGTAAGGAGACTTCCTATTCCGTCATGACTTACTCCTCATCTCAACGACGCGCCCTAGTAGTCCGTAACGATTTTTCTCCCTTTGGCAATAAACTG
>NZ_JAAHHU010000429.1:0-3544 GCF_010672095.1 Moorena sp. SIO3I6
GGCGAAGGTATCAGAAACAAACAATTTCTTCAGATTCGGATTTGTTGTAGTCATATTTAAGTTTTTAGTTATGTTTTCAATACTTATAATTTATGAAGCTGAAAATCTGGAACTATTGATTACAGAACTTAAGGCAAGCATACAAATTAATTGTGTCTAGGTGCTTATATAAGCAAAAAGCTTGTTATAAACATTTACTGCTTTTTCAACCATGTCTAAGTGTTCGGATCTAATCTGTAGATTAATTTCTTTTGGAGGATTGATTTGAGTGGTATTATTTAAAGTTTCGTGATAACAATCATGGATTTTGGCTTCATGAGGATTCCATTGTTTTAATCTGCCATTTTCCCAAGTTAGCATCTTAGGCGTGAAGGTGATTTCAATTTGTTGACAATAATTAATCAAAATCTTCTTTGGATTCTGGCGAAAGCGATTGGCTTCAACAACAATTGGTTGTTGTCTCAATTCTTTAGTTACTATCTGAAACATCTTATATAATGAATTGAAACCAAATTCTTCTTCCGTAAATTTTGGGTCAAACCCCTGTTCTATAAGTTTTTGCTTGGTTTTGTACAATGAAGCTAAGACTTCATGAGGATGGCGAATTATAAATGTGTTGATAACAGAGCCAAGAAATTCTTGAATATTCTCATCAAGATAGGGCAAAACTTGAAACGGAAAATCTTTAACGAAGACTATGGGCATTACCTGCGCTTTTAATTGTATTTCTTTAATTACTGTGGCACAGTCATGATTTAGCTTATCTCGATAATCACCAAATCGATTGGAACGTCGCCATTTACTAAAGTAATAAGTATCGCTAAAAGGCTCGTGAAAAATTTCTGTATCTGGACGTTGACTAAAAGTCTTCTCAAAAGCAGTGGTTACACATCTAGGTGCGCCCCATAACGCTATTATCTTAGATTGTTCTTTGAAATGATTTTTAGGTAAATTGATATTCATAATGAAACGCTAATACAGTAAGCTATTCGACATTTAAATTGTGAATCTTCTGTTTCCCATTTCCCTGTTTCCTTTCGAGAATTTGCGGATCCGAATCTAAATGCTGAACAGCTTATTTTCAAATAATTTGTGAACAGAGGAAAGACGACTACTCACGATCTGACGGATCGAGCCGATCAAGTAAACGGCGATTGGCTTTCCAGTTGCCTAAGATCTCATCGTAATAGCTGGGTTCTTCATACTGGCGTGCTGTATGTTCGCAAACTTCCGGTGGTGGAATGTTAGGCTTAGCACCAGAACGAAGCACATTGACTTGAACCTCGCAGGCTTTGTTGAGATAATACATATAGTAGAACGCTTCGGCAACGGTTCGACCCACAGTTAAAAGCCCGTGGTTTCTCATGATCAAGAATTTCTTTTGTCCGATCGATGCAAAGATGCGATCGCGTTCATCAAGGTCAAATGATATCCCCTCGTAGTCATGGTAGGCAATGCGATTGTAGAACGCCATCGATATCTGGTCAAGGGGTAACAGCCCCTCTTTCATAGCAGCAACTGACATCCCATTAACACTATGGGTGTGTAGGATTACATTGGCATCAGGACGTTCTAAATGAATGGCGCTGTGTATAGTGAATCCTGCTGGACTTATGTCCGCGTCTGTAGGGTTGATTTTATTACCATTGCCATCAACTGCGACCAAATTTGATGCACATACTTCATCGAAAAATAGATAATGCGGTTTTAGGAGAAATATTGGTGGTTCCTCATTAATGCGCAGGGAAATATGACCGTAGATCATGTCTGACATCCCGTAGTAGTCAATCAAGCGGTAAGCAGCAGCAAGGTCTTCGCGCAAGTTTTGTTCATCCTGACAGTAGGACTTAGTTAAAGTTTCCCTGGTTTTAAGGGTGCTCATTTTTGTATTCATAGTTCCACCTAAATTAATTAGCATTAAATGAAATCAGCAAAATCTCCTCAGGAAAGTAATAGACAGAGTTTCTGAGCAATGAGTTTAGGTATCGTTCCATCTCCGGATGAGAGAGCAAATCCTCCAAGGTAATATTTTTTGATTCAGATAACTGCTCTGCTTCCTTATCCTTGTTAAAGCAGTTAACTGTTGCCTCATTCTTGATGTAATGCTCTAAGGCTGCGTAGTCATCAGCTTTTATGGGCTCTTCATAGAATATCCTATGGACTTGATGCTGAATCCCACATTCACCCAAACTCTCGATCACATCTTCCGCAGAGGTAAATCCTTCGCCTTTTCCATCTTTAAAAATTTGCAGGTATTGCTCGTAGAAATCCACGTAGAAAGATTTACGAGTAGCCAAACCAATAAATCCAACTCCCGTATCATTCAGCAAACTAGCACACTTTTTCAACACAGGTTTCAAGTCTTGGCGTGGAATCATATAAAAGCCGTGCATCGACCACAACAGGTCGTAAGCATTACTTTCTAGCTTTGCTCCTTGAATTGTATTAACATGTTGGTTTCCTTGCTCAAAGGGAGGATGGATTTTCTTACTCGCTTGAGACAGTGAACTCCCACAAGGGTCTAAGCAATCGTAGACAACATTATCAATTCCTTGATCAAGTTGGATATAGTGACTAAAAGCTTCCAACCAGCGCCCTGTGCCACAGGCAACATCCAGTAATCTGAGATCAGACGAAGATTTTCCTCGATGATATTGTGATAAGAAAGTAGCCGACCAGTCGAAACGCTGCGCCAACTGCCAATAATCAATTACTGGATCTTGGTCTTCTGGACTTCTTTGTTCAACAGTAACACTGGGAGCTGGCAAGACAAAAACCCCAATCGGTTCATTTATAAATGCTTTCCCACTGTCCTCAATCTCAGCCAACCGCCAAAATGCCTGGAGAATCTTGAAAAATTTGGCTTCCTGAAACTGGCGCAAATCGCATTCCATACAAAAGGACATAATTTTGACGCCAGTTTCAAAGCCTTGGAGGCATTCAGTTACATCCAGGCGAGCATGGACATGGTGATACTGATGCTGATGAGATTGAGTATCCAGTAAATTTCTAATGTCCTGTGCTGTGAACATCTCATTTTGGTTACCTTTTGCTTCCAGCATATGCTCGCGCTGGATTTGAGGGATACCTGTAGCTGTTTGGTGGACAATTACCACCTTTCCGCCTTCCTTGGTTTGAGTTAGGGCGCTCTGAATCGCTTGGTAAGGCTCGTCAAAGTAGTATAAAACGTGGGTCAACAGAACCAAATCGTACTTCTGTTGGCTTTCAAACTTACCGGGTTCAAAATAGTCATCACACACCGACACCTCTACATTTTCGCCTAAAGATGCCTGGTCGAGCCGTTCTAGAAAGCGTCCGCGATGGATCGGGTTCGGTTCAAGTGCGACATAGTTTAACTGCTTCCACCGTGGATTAAGCCTGGGAATCAGGCTCTGTATGATTTCAAGATCAATATCACCTTCGCCACTGCCAATACTGAGTACCGATAAGGTATCGTCTTGGTGTGAGCGTGAATAACTTCCCTCCAGTAATACTGTTACATTATTGCGGAACCACTCAATGGCAGCAACTGTCATGGTCGAAA
>NZ_JAAHHU010000043.1:0-46918 GCF_010672095.1 Moorena sp. SIO3I6
TTCAGCGTGGGTTTCCAAGACCCAATTCCAAGGAATAGGATAAGGACTATTGAGTGGGTCACTCTGAACGTATGGTTCGGTTAGATCAGGTTTGATAGCTTCTGTTACTTCCCTTAAAGGCTGGGAATATAGCACCGATGATTGACTGGCTACGAAGGATTCATTAGCCTTGGCTTTCTCATAAAATAGGCTAGATGTTATCAACATCAAAGTTGCTAACAAGAGTCCTAGTGGTTGATTTTTAAGCCATCCTGATAAACTCAATTGCCTTTTCAACATTGATTGGTCTTTCAGTTACTAATTAGCGTTTCTAGTTAGAGGAGCAACCCCAAGAAACTAGAATATAGTTCCTTAACTTTAGGTGTAAAAGGTTAAAAAGTGATCAACTACCCCGTCGGACCGTGGCATTACGAACGGGGTTTGTTAAACTTGGACTCAGTCAGTTGCCTAAACCCTCGACTATCAAGCTACCGAAGGCAGACAAAGAAAATAAGCCAGGGAAAAATAAAAAATTAACACTCTTTCCTTCCCCTAAGAGGTCTTGGCTAAAGTGGGTAGCCCTCACACAAAAGTTGTCAGGCTTGACATTGGAATTAACTGGTTGGTTTGGAGGTTTTAGTGTTATGATAGCCATTTGGAATTCAACCTTGTTTTTTTGAATTCTTCTATAATGTAAAATACCTGCGCTTGACCCCTAACGGAGTACAATTGGAGCATCCTGCCTCATTATGTTGAAGGAGATCTAACAAAATTCGGTGTGACTCAACCCGCTACTTCCAACACCAATACCAGACCTGAAACCTCAATAAGTATACTGAACTGCCTACTAATCTTAATTTTCAGGCTACTACTGCTAGGCGTAGGGAGTGGCTTGGCCGTGATATTTGGCATTGTTGTTGCCAATGCTTACCCTAACCCGAATCCAGAAAAACCCCTGATCTTAAAATTACTGGAGCATCTGGATAACAAGCGAGAATCAACGTTTCTCAATTTTAGTTCAATTCGGGAACCAACGGAAGCCAATCTACTAAAACAATTGACACCGGTTCAAAGAGTCCAGGTCAAAGCTCAGCTAAGTGAGTTAGACAAGCGACTGAAGAGATTGAGTGAGGAGGTGACAATGTTGGAAACTCAATTGGGAACCTCGGGAGGGAATGAATCTCTCGAAAGGCGCATCCAAGGGATCACTTTGCTTCTGAAGGAACCATCGACTTCAAGTAGCAATGCTGCATTAGTTGGTAATAGCAATGGTAATCGACTAGCTGCCTCGGCTGCCGATAAGTTGAAAGTCACATTGCCCAGTGATATTTTATTTCAGGAAAGTAAAAGTACGTTACGTCCAGAAGCAGGTTTGATCCTAGACAAAATTGTCACAGATTTGCAAGCCTATCCTGGTAGTACAATCCGAATTGCTATCCACACCGACAACCCCCGCGAAGCCAAAGAGAATCGAAACCTTTCATTTGAGCGTGCCAAAGCAGTTCAGCAGTATCTTAGTAGCGCTTTAGACGATCCATACCGTTGGCTGATTATTGGCTACGGAGAAACTCGTCCTCTGGTAGCTAATGATACTGAGGTTAACCAGCAACGCAATCGTAGGGTGGAAATTGCTGTGGATTAGTCATTAGTTATAAGGTTAGAAGGTTATTTGGTTGAAAGTTATTTGGTTGTTTCCCTTGGGCGTCCCTTGTAGGGTAGGTTGAAGATTAGAGCCTTAACAACTCAAATCTGGATGTATAACCAGCTAACCTTCAACCAGCTAACCTTCAACCAGCTAACCTTCAACCAGCTAACCTTCAACCAGCTAACCTTCAACCAGCTAACCTTCAACCAGCTAACCTTCAACCAGCTAACCTTCAACCAGCTAACCTTCAACCCATTAGTCATTGGTAATTTCTAGATGCGAGTTGTATTCTTTGGTACTCCCCAATTTGCTCTACCTTGTTTGGAAGGTTTGTTGAACCATCCTGAATTTGAGGTGGTGGGTGTGGTAACTCAGCCAGATAAGCGTCGAGGACGTGGTAACCAGCTGATTCCTTCCCCAGTGAAATCAATAGCAGTAGCACATAAACTACCAGTTTGGCAACCGCAGCGCCTGAAAAAGCATAGGGAAACCCTAACTCAGCTAAGGCAGGTAAAGGCTGATGTTTTTGTGGTGGTTGCCTATGGGCAGATTCTCTCCCAAGAGATTCTGGATATGCCTACGGTAGGTTGTATCAATGTACATGGCTCAATTTTGCCTAAGTATAGGGGAGCAGCTCCGATCCAGTGGTGTCTTTATAATGGTGAAGCCCAAACGGGCATCACAACGATGTTGATGGATGCTGGCATGGATACTGGAGCAATGCTCTTGAAAGCGTATACACCAATCAGACTATTGGATACTGCCGAGCATTTGGCACAAACTCTGAGTAATTTGGGAGCTGATTTGTTGATTGAAACTCTCCTCAAGCAAGAGTTACAGGAAATCCAACCAATTCCTCAAGATGACTCATTGGCTACCTATGCACCACTGATTCAAAAGTCAGATTATTGCCTAGATTGGTCACGGTCTAACTTGGAGTTACACAATCATATCCGGGGATTTTTCCCGAACTGCGTCACCTCATTTCGGGGTAAATCTCTGAAAATCAGTGCCACTGTTCCCTTAGATTCGGCTTACTTATCCGAGTTGCCTTCACAGTTAAAAATGCGATCGCAGGAGTGGTCTACTCTTGATGTTGGTTCAGGTCGTCCTGGAGAAGTTGTCAAGATTGCGAAGGGAATCGGTCCAATTATTCAAACTGGAAAGGGAGTGTTGTTGTTGCAGCAAGTGCAATTAGCTGGCAAACGTGCTCAATCGGCTTGGGATTTTGCCAATGGTATGCGTTTAGAAGTAGGAGAAGTTCTAGGTAATGGTTAGTTAGTTAGTTGCGGTTTTCAAGGGTTCGTAAAAGCGGCAAGAATCACATGGTCCGTCTGGATTGACTGCACAACGAATCAATTCAGAGTGAGCATTGAAATAACAGCTGGCATCCCCAATCACCCAACGCCCCTGGAGCAGGCTTTTTTCACTAGGGTGTCCAGAAGACTGCACATACAGAGCAATTTTATGCAAACGATAGCGCCCTGACTTAAGACAGTAGCGGTGGCGGCGCTCTAAAACTGTGTAGGTTTTACCTTTAAAGTCGAGATAGTTACCGGGTTGAGGTATCCAATCCAGTTGAACATTGCCAATGGTCTGAAGCGGGTGCGTCAAAATTAACTCTGTCGGTAGAGAATCAGGCTCCATAGTGCTTATTGTTAATCACGCTACATTTGGATGGTATCGCAGGCTGTGGGCTGACTATCTAGCCCAACAGAATTCTACATAGAATTGTCTGGTTAAGTACAACACACTGGCGCTCTTCTTGAAGACTGGATTGATCAACGAAGTGATTAACCGAACTTGATATTACCCATATTGGGTAATTGGTCATTGAGCAAAAAATGCCTTAAATTCGTGATTGGGGTGCATAAAGTTGGGAATGCGCGCAAGTTAATTCTGTAGTCAGCTTAAAAGACTGTCAGATTAAAAGACTATCGTTTCTGTTCTCTTCGTTCCATTAGCAGTTTCTACTTGTTTGCCCAAAACCCCATGACAGCAGTTAGTCCTGTGGTGTGAAATTCATCCAATGTTGAACCAAAAGCCGAGGCTACCAACCTTGTAACATCCTTGAGTTGCAATGTTGGTGGCTTGGGGGTAGAACTGGTGGAGTTGTTCATGGACCATTATCAATTCACCAACTGACATTGTCTGCCAAGGACTTGAAAAATTTTCCAGCTATACCCCCATCAAAAATGCATTTACAACAAAGAACAAAGTATGAACATCTCTGGTATTTTACCGAGGACTAACGCACTTGCTTGCCTCGACGGCTTTTTCAAGTCAGAAACCCATGGGCGTTTCGCCGACAACAAAGGAATGAAAATCTCTGTTCCCTATTCCCTATTCCCTATATTCAGATTAGCTTAATGCACTATATTCGTGTTTTAGATATATGAAGTTATTCTTTGGTCGCCGCTCATCTCCTGTTGTCGAGCCTACTCAGGAAAAAACGTCAGGTTTGGGAACATTCGGTGGGGTCTATACTCCGTCGATTCTCACCATCCTGGGGGTTATTATGTACCTGCGCTTTGGTTGGGTACTTGGTAATGTTGGTTTAGTGGGTACCCTCATCATTGTTACCCTCTCCACCAGTATTACCTTTTTGACGGCTCTGTCTATTTCTGCGATCGCAACTGACCGCATTGTTAGGGCTGGTGGTGCGTATTACATGATTAGCCGTTCCCTAGGAATTGAAACTGGCGGTGCCGTAGGAATTCCCCTTTACTTTGCCCAAGCTCTCTCAGTCGCCTTATACACTATTGGTTTTGCAGAGAGCGTAGTTAAGACCTTTCCCCAGCTCAACCAGCTTTATGTAGCGCTAATTACTACTATTTTAGTGGCAATACTGGCTTTGACTTCCGCTAGCCTCGCCATCCGCATTCAATACTTTATTATGGCTGCGATAGTGCTATCCCTGATTGCTCTATTCGTCGGTAACCATGATTACCCTTATGATGTAGCTAATATTGAGCTGTGGGTGACCTCCAAAGAATCCTTCTGGGGTGTCTTTGCTGTCTTCTTCCCTGCCGTGACCGGTATCATGGCTGGGGTGAATATGTCCGGTGATCTACGCAACCCGATCCGCGCCATTCCCATCGGTACTCTGGCAGCAGTAGGTACAGGATATGCCGTTTATATGATCGTACCAATTATTCTATCAATGCGGGTGGGGGGAGATGCCCTAATTGGCAATCCTTTGATTATGAAGCAGATGGCATTTTGGGGTCCGGCAATCCTACTCGGGGTATGGGGTGCTACTCTCAGCAGTGCCTTAGGGAGTATTCTAGGGGCTCCCCGGATTTTACAGGCACTAGCTAGAGATGGAGTATTACCCCGTTGGATGCGATTCCTAGGTACGGGTAGTGGACGAGATGATGAACCACGGATTGGCACCGCTGTAACCTTGGGAATAGCTACTGCTGCAGTTTGCCTTGGTAAATTAGATATCATTGCACCAGTGCTAAGTATGTTCTTTCTGACCACCTATCTGGTGTTGAATGTAGCAGCTGGCATTGAGGGCTTTTTGCAAAGTCCTTCGTTCCGACCCTCCTTTAAAGTTAACTGGTTTCTGTCACTGTTAGGGGCATTGGGTTGCCTGATCGTGATGTTTTTGATCAATGCCTTTGCCACAGTGGCAGCAGCTGTTATTGTCTTGGGGGTTTACCTTTGGCTACAGCAGCGGGAACTGCGCACGGCTTGGGGGGATGTACGCCGGGGTATTTGGATGGCACTATTGCGCACTGGTATTTTTCAGATTAGTCATCACCCTGATCCGAAAAACTGGCGACCCCACATCTTGGTGCTTTCGGGAGCTCCCACTAAACGATGGTCTTTGATAGAGTTAGCCGATGCTCTGACCCATAATCGCGGTTTAGTGACCGTTTCGAGTATTTTACCCAGTAGTTCCCATAGTGTTGCTAAGCAGGCAAAGTTAGAACAAACCATCAGTGAGTATCTCGAACGGCGCAGTGTACAAGCTCTAGTGCGCTTGGTAACAGCACCGGATCCCTTTACCGGAGCCCGGCAACTGGTGGAAACTTACGGTATAGGACCACTAGTGCCCAATACAGTTTTACTCGGGGATAACGAAACCCTTAGCCGCCGCCAGCCTTACTGTCGCTTGATTACTCACATACACCAGGCAAAGCGTAATGTAGTGATTCTGCGGGAAAATCGGGAGCAGGGTTTCGGTAGTCGTCAACGGATTGATGTTTGGTGGGGCGGTAAGCAAGCCAATGGTAGCCTGATGTTGCTCCTCGCCTATCTATTGCGCAGCGACCTGAAGTGGCAAAATGCTGAGATTTACCTCAAGTTGGTGCTTCCTAATGAAATAGCAGCTCAAGCAGCACGGGCAAACCTAAGTAATTGGGTGAAACAGTTGCGGATGGGGGTTATTTGTCAGGTGCTCGTTTCCGAAGGGCGTTCTTTTAATACTATTCTTCATGAGTCATCGGCTGATGCTGACTTAATCTTTATGGGTATGGCTACACCAGACGATAAGTTTACTCAATATTACGAAAGTTTACAGCTAAAAACTGCTGGTCTTCCTACCATTGTCTTTGTACTGGCTGCCCCTGGGTTTGCTTTCCATGAAGTTCTCAGTGAAGATTTGTAGTATACCAACAGCAATTTAAATTTGTTAATTGCCAATTGACTATTACGATCAAGTCCGATTAATCAGTTATCAAAGCGATGCAGCGCGGTCTTGGGGGTTTCCCCCATGAGCGACTGCATCAAGACATAGTCTTGGGATTTTTGGTAATGGGTAATAGGTAATTGGTAATCATCAACTACCAATTACCTATTAGCTATTACCTATTACCAGATACAAACGCTATACCATGAATTGGAAATGCTTAATTTTTTGGTGGCAGTTTAACAATACTTAGCCAGAAATTTTCAATTGACTTCAATACTTTGACAAACTGCTCTAATTCAAGGGGCTTAGTGACGTAGGCATTGGCGTTTAGCTTGTAGCTTGTGAGGATGTCCTGGTCAGAATCTGAGGAGGTGAGAATAATCACGGGAATCAGACTCAATTTTGGATCAGATTTGATCTGTGCTAACACTTCACGACCATCCATCACTGGTAGATTCAAATCCAGCAAAATTACGTCGGGACGGGGTGCCTTAGTATAAGGGGACTCTCGACGTAGAAATGCCATAGCTTCCTTACCATTGCTAAACGTCTGCAGATTGTTGCGGATATTGCTATTTTTCAAAGTAGCTTTGGTCAGGTCTACGTCACCATGATTGTCTTCCACTAGCAATATTTCAATCCGCTGAATAGCATTTATATCATTCATAATTACTAAAAAATAGTTTTTTATGTTGAGATTAAATTAATCAAAAGACCTGGATTTGAGACTTGATTTTTTATAAAATTAATACCACATATACTTATCGATATTCATTGGTTCGTTATCAGGTTTAATCGTTACTCATAATACCCTTCGTTATTATAGATTAACCATTACCAAATTTGAGAATTAATATGTGGATAATTTTTATAAAATTAATAAGTGCGAATATATTCAATATTTTTAATCCTAAATTAATAAGTATTGGTTCAAAAAAGCTTAGCTGATTAAGGAGAAGATAAAAATGCTCTCCACTTAAAGACGGGAGAGTCGATGGTAAATGATAAACGGTGATGGCTATAAAATTGGTATAATTACCCATTAATCATTACCCATGACCTATTATCCTTTATCCGTAACGATAACCCTTTAAGGGATTAGCAGTTAAGCAGATAGTTGTCATCCTACCCTCCGGATTTTGGGCAAGTATTAAAACTATCTCTTGACTTTGGGTAATAATCTATCCATCAGTACCTATCAATGTATAAAAATTATGATGAAATTATAGATAGTATTTTTACGGATTTTTTTTTAGCTGTGCCAGAATCTAAGATGCTATTTAACCTCGAAGCCCCTTTTAAACCAACAGGGGACCAACCCCAAGCTATTTCCCAACTCACCACTTACCTCAAGGCTGGCAACCCTATCCAAACTCTACTGGGTGCTACGGGGACAGGTAAGACTTTCTCCGTGGCATCGGTAATTGAAAAAGTCGGCAAACCTACCCTAGTACTTGCCCACAACAAAACCTTGGCTGCCCAGTTATGTAACGAATTGCGGGGGTTTTTTCCCCATAACGCGGTGGAGTATTTCATTTCCTACTATGATTACTACCAGCCGGAAGCTTATATCCCGGTCACTGACACGTACATCGAGAAAACCGCTTCAATTAATGATGAAATTGATATGCTGAGGCACTCAGCTACGCGATCGCTTTTTGAACGGCGGGATGTAATAGTGGTGGCTTCCATTAGCTGTATCTATGGCTTGGGTATCCCCTCAGAATACTTAAAAGCTTCGATTCCTCTGCGGGTAAATACCGAAGTTGACCAACGCCAACTCTTACGGGATTTAGTCTCAGTACAGTATTCCCGGAATGATTTAGAATTGGGACGCGGACGGTTCCGGGTGAAGGGGGATGTGTTAGAAATTGGTCCGGCTTATGAAGACCGAATTATTCGGGTAGAATTCTTCGGAGATGAAATTGATGCTATTCACTACGTTGACCCAGTTACCGGTGGAATTTTCCAAAGTGTAGAGGGCGTAAATATTTACCCTGCTCGTCACTTTGTTACTCCCGATGAACGGTTGGAAGAAGCTTGTAATGCTATTAAGGCAGAACTTGAGGAACGTTTGGCTCAATTGGAGCAAACTGGGAACTTGCTAGAAGCGCAACGGTTGGAACAGCGTACCCGCTATGATTTGGAAATGTTGCTCGAAATTGGTTACTGCAATGGTGTGGAAAACTATTCTCGTCACTTGGCTGGACGCAAGCTTGGGGAACCACCAGAGTGTTTGATTGATTATTTTCCCGAAGATTGGCTTTTGGTAGTGGATGAATCCCATGTTACGGTGCCGCAAATTCGGGGAATGTACAATGGCGATCGCGCTCGAAAGCAAGTGTTGATTGACCATGGCTTTCGCTTACCCAGTGCAGCAGATAATCGGCCCCTGAAGGCAGAGGAATTCTGGGCAAAGGTGAATCAGTGTATTTTTGTCTCTGCTACTCCTGGGGATTGGGAGATGGAACAATCTCAAGAACGAGTCGTGGAACAGATCATTCGTCCTACCGGAGTGCTTGACCCAGAAATCTTTGTTCGTCCTACAGCAGGTCAAGTAGATGATTTGTTGGCTGAGATTAAGCAGCGGGTGGATTGTCAGGAAAGGGTGCTGATAACAACCTTAACCAAGCGCATGGCTGAGGATTTGACAGACTATCTGCAAGAACGGGATATTCGGATAAGCTACTTACACTCGGATATTAACTCTATTGAACGGATTGAAATCTTGCAGGCGTTGCGCCAGGGTGAATTTGATGTGTTGGTTGGAGTTAACTTGTTGCGAGAAGGGTTGGATTTGCCAGAAGTCTCTCTGGTAGCAATTTTGGATGCCGATAAGGAAGGGTTCCTCAGGGCAGAGCGATCGCTTATTCAAACTATAGGCAGAGCAGCACGTCATGTCCGAGGGCAAGCCATTATGTATGCTGATACCCTTACAAAAAGCATGAGAAAAGCGATTGATGAGACTAATCGCCGTCGTAAGATTCAAATTGAATATAATATCAATAATAACATTATACCACAGCCGATTCGCAAAACCGCCAATAATCCGATTTTGACATTTTTGGATGTCTCCCGACGGTTGAATTCCCAACAGTTGGAAGCGGTGTTTGAACAGGTGGATGATGTACCTTTGGAGAAGATTCCGGAGTTGATTAATCAGTTAGAAGAACAGATGAAGGAAGCAGCAAAGACCTTGGAATTTGAAACGGCAGCCAAGTTACGCGATCGCATTAACCAGCTGCGGGATAAACTGCTAGGTAATCGAACTTAACTAAGAGTTTTTACACTAACAGGAGTTGGAGGAATTATTGGTTTAGGGCTATTGAGGCAAGCAGACACGCCCTAGAGTATGTGTTTAAAGTCAATTATATATAGTTTAATATGTAAAGTCAAGTATGTAAAGTTTTGTGACAAAAACCAACAATCTGCATAAAAGGGAGGCATTAGCCCTGATAAATACATAGTTTAAAGGAAACTGAGATGATCGATATTTCTCTAAAATTAAATAAAGTGTCCTCATCCCAAGGGGGATTTCTCCGAAAGAATGAAGCTGTAGAGCTTTGATACCAAATCCGCTCTAGTAGCCCCCTGTTAAATCTAGGTCTACTTTCTTGAAAAGGGTGTATTCGACCCAGATTCTCGATGAATTCCATAACTTATGAGACTAACATTGAGCTGTCTTAACCTGTTGAGCCAGATCATGGGTAAGGGAAGATCAGCAGCAACTAAGTTTTTCCTGCTTGTTTGTTCTTCAACCTATTTGAGCTGTTGCCCGTTGCCAACCCCTGTGCAGGCGCAACCGATAGTTGAAGCCAACGATGGTACTGGTACTGTTGTCAACCCTGAGGGTAACCAATTCAACATTGATGGCGGTAAGCTGTCGGGAGATGGTGCGAATCTCTTTCACAGCTTCCAGAAATTTGGTCTGAGTGAAGGTCAGATTGCCATCTTTCTCTCTCATCCTAATATCCAAAATATCCTAGGGCGAGTGACTGGTGGTGATGCTTCTGTAATTAATGGCTTAATCCAGGTTACAGGGGGTAATTCCAATTTATTCCTGATCAACCCCGCTGGGATTGTCTTTGGTGCTGGTGCCAGCATCGATCTACCTGCTTCTTTTACCGCCACCACTGCTACTGGTATTGGTTTTGATGGCGGGTGGTTTAACGCCATTGGTAGCAATGACTATGCTTCTTTGGTAGGCAAGCCCAATACTTTTGATTTTGCTGTTTCCCAACCAGGTGGGATCATCAATTTAGCTGATTTAGCAGTTAAAGAGGGGCAGAATTTAACCTTAGTAGGTGGTACTGTTGTCAGTAATGGCACTCTTACTGCATCTGGTGGTCAAGTTACTATTGAGGCTGTGCCTGGAGAAAATTTACTCCGTATTTCCCAGCCAGGTAATATTCTGAGTTTAGAAGTTTCCCCCTCTGCCACTGTTCCCTTCACTCCCCTTTCCCTACCCGAACTGCTGACAGTTGGCGGCGGTGATGCTACAGGAATTGAGGTAAATCGTGATGGTACAGTACAACTGATAGGTTCTGGTATCCAGGTGCAAGATGGTGATGTGGTGGTGCAGGATATCAGCGCTGGTAAGCAAGTAGTTATTGAAGCAAAAGGTAATATTCGGACAGCATCAGTTACCTCGGATGGTGGAAGAATTTTCCTCAATAGTAGAGAAGGAGGGATTGATACTAGTAGTGGCACGTTGGATTCAACGGCGGTAAGTGGTGATAGTGGAAATATTGACCTGAAAGCAGAAGGTAATATCACTACCGGGAGTCTCAATGCTTCCAGTAATAATGGTGATGGTGGTGATATTACTGGCGTTAGCGATAGAGGAAGTATTGATACTAGTGCTGGGGTAGTTGATTCTTCCTCTGTGGAAGGTCAAGGAGGAGAGGTTCAATTATTCGCTACCGAGGGAAGTATTAATGCTGGTGATATAAATGCTGCTAGTAGTAATGGTGAGAGTGGCAACGTTACTCTTTTTGATGTTAGTGACATTAATACTCCTACTATTACTCCCATTCTAGATTCCATAAACCAGAATTTCATTCCAAACAGTCCAGACTCTCTAGTCCCACCACCACCTGAACCTCCACCTTTGGTGGCTATAGAGCCACCCATTATTGAACCTGCTTCAGTCATCGACCCAAAGCCATTACCAACCCTACCACCACAACCAGAGCTAGATTTTCCACCACTACCACCGCCAGAACCTCCACTAGCAGTACCTATTCCAGTCGAGCGACCACCAGAACCTCCAACACCATCAGAGCTAGATTTTCCACCACTACCACCGCCAGAACCTCCAAAACCGGTAATTCCTGCACCTATAAATCCTGTAAATCCTTCAAATCCTTCCCCAACAACACCATCACCAAGGTCAGACAATCAAAACTCTGCCTTGCCAACCCAGGTTAATCGATCAGATTTGGCGGTCAATCAGAGCAAGAGGTTAAACAAGACTCCAGCAATTGAACCAGAACGACTGACAATCCTGGTACTGGAAATTACAGAGTGTCTGGCAGAAGAACAATTGCTCAGAAATCCTCAAGTATTTTCCCTACAAGTTGCTGCCAAAGATTACACTAAAGCTGCCGAATGCTATGACAAAAATTTAGAATTTGCACGAAAAACTGGCGATCAATTGCGAGAAGCAAAAGCTTTACATAACCTCGGAGTAACTCACTATATATTGGGAGACTATGGCAAAGCTATAGACTATCATAAGCAGCATTTTAATCTTGCCCAATCAGACCAAAACTTAAGAGTAAAACCGCAAGCTTTAAGTGGTTTAGGAGCAGCTTATGGTGCAATAGGAAACTATGACAAAGCTATTGAATACTATAAACAGGGTCTAGAACTATTAAACTCAACCAATGAGTCTGAGCTGGAAAGGAATATAGTAAGCAATCTCGGATTAGCTTACTACGCTAAGAAGGAATATACCAAAGCACTTCAATACAAAGAAAAAAGTTTAGCGATCGCTAAAACATCCGATAACCTACCTGGAAAGGCAAGAGCATTATCTAATTTGAGCTTGGTCTACTATACCCTGACCAACTATAACCAAGCAATTGAATACTCTCAGCAGAGTTTAGCGATCGCACAAAAACTGCAAGATAAGTATGGAGAGTTAGTAGCCCTAGAAAATTTGGGAATAATTTACCATGCTCTAGAAGATTACAACCAAGCAGTAAACTACCAACGCCAGAGTTTAGAAATTGCCAAGCAACTAGGTGATCGCCACGCCAAGGGACGAGCTTTGAGTAACTTAGGTGATGCTCTCTATCAAGCCGGAAATCCTCAAGAAGCAAATGAGGCTCTCTTTGCTGCCATTGAAATTTGGGAGTCTTTGCGGTCAAACTTAGGCAGCAATGACCTTGAGAGAGTATCAATATTTGAAACTCATGAAACAACTTATAGCACTTTACAAGAGTATTTAGTAGAACGAAAACAATTCAATCAAGCCCTAGAAATTACTGAAAGAGGACGATCAAGAGCCTTTGTTGAACTATTAGCGAGAGGTTTATCAGAGTCTGAACCAAACCTCAAAAATCACAAACCGATTGCTCCTCCGAAGATCAAACAAATTAAAAAAATTACTGAAAAACAAAACTCGACAATAGTTTTATACTCGATTATCAAAGAAGTTGTCGAAGCCCAAGGTGTGCGGCAACTTCAAGACAAAGAGCTTTACATTTGGGTAATTAAACCTACAGGTAAAATCGCTTTTCGTCAGGTTGATTTAACTAATCTGGATACATCTCTGAAAGAATTGGTTGTTATCACTCGTAAATCGATTTTTTTAAGAAGAAGCCCATCCCTAGTTGATTTAGTTCCCAGAGAAAGATTGACTAAAACAGAGAGAGCTGGTCAAACTGAACGATTAAAACAACTGCATAAACTGCTCATTGAACCAATTGCGGAACTCTTACCTACTAATCCCGAAGCTCGTGTTACTTTTATTCCCCACGAATCCTTGTTTCTAGTACCTTTCCCAGCACTACAAGACGCTTCTGGTCAATACCTGATCGAAAAACATACTATGCTCACTGCTCCCTCGATTCAGGTGCTGGATTTAACTAACCAGCAACGGCAACTGGTTTCTGGAGAAGAGATGCTAGTAATTGGTAATCCCACTATGCCTCAAGGTTTGCCCCCTCTTCCTGGAACAGAAACAGAAGCGCTAGCGATCGCTGAGATGTTCAATACTCAAGCCCTGATTGGCAATCAAGCCACCAAGAAAGCAGTTGTTGAGCAAATGTCAAGGGCAAAGATCATACATCTAGCTACTCACGGCTTACTGAATGACTTCCAGAGATTAGGTTTACCAGGAGCGATCGCCCTTGCTCCGACTAAAACAGATAAAGGTTTTCTCAGTGCTAGTGAAATACTCGACCTCAAGCTTAGTGCTGAGTTAGTAGTTTTAAGTGCTTGCAACACTGGTAGAGGTAGAGTTACCAGTGATGGCGTGATTGGATTATCCCGTTCTTTAGTTGCTGCTGGTGTACCTAGTGTGGTTGTTTCCCTCTGGAAAGTACCTGATGACTCCACAGCTGACCTGATGATTGAATTCTATCGCCAGCTACAACAAACACCTGACAAAGCAGTTGCTCTGCGTCAAGCCATGCTTACGACTCTTAAACAGTACCCAAATCCAGTGGAATGGGCGGCTTTTACCCTGATTGGGGAAGCGGAGTAATCAAGCAGTTGCAGGAGTTCAGCTGGAACCGCATTCCTCTCACGCTCCCCTATCGGATGAGACGTGAGAGGAATGCGGGCATAAGTAAATCATAAAAGCTTTTTATGGGAGTAAACACAGATGCTGAAACTTTTCGGAAAGATTGTTATTATCTATATATATGAAAGCGCAATAAAAGCCAAGAGGTGATTGTTATACTGCTCAACTACCAATACCGAGCTGATCCAACTACTCAACAAAAATTACAACTAAACGATTGGCTACGAATTTGTCGTTACTGGTATAACTGGCAGTTAGGCGATCGCTGGCGGTGGTGGAATAAAAACCTTACTGGTGTTAATTCTTGTCCGTTGATTACTTACCTCCCAGAGCTTAGAGATAATCCCAGTTACTTTAGTCAAAAAAAGCTTCTGCCAATCTGGAAAAAAGATTTGGTAACAGTTGTCCACTCATGGGAATTGCTGGACTTTACCCGAGTTCCGGCAAATACTTTACAGGACGTATGTAAAAGAGCAGACCTAGCTTTCAATCGATTCATCAAGGGCGATAAAACTGGTACTCGTAGCGGAAAACCTCGATTCAAAAATCAAGCTAGATACAGAACTTTAAAAATAGAAGGTAAAGGCTCTTTTACTGTAGCCAGAATCGAGAATAAATGGATATGGCTGAAGATAACAAAGCTCAAAGGGTGGGTTAAAGTCCGACTCCATCGTCCGTTACCTGACGGGTTTAAACTCAAAAATATCCTAATAACCAAAAAAGCCGATGGTTGGTACACGACCTTATGTTTAGAGGATCCTACAGTCCCAACTTTTAAACCAGAAAGTGTTACTCCTACTTGGAATAATACCATGGGATTGGATGCAGTCCTGTACGGAGATGATTATCTGGCGACATCTGAAAATACTAAGCTACCCTCACTTAAGTCTTACCGCAAAAATCAGGCTGTTATCAAAAAGGTAGAAACCAAAAAGAATGCCAGAAAAAAAGGGAGTAAAGCTCGGAGGAAGCTGCAATCGCGTGAAGGGAGAATACATCAACGGATCGCTAGGAGCCGAAAGGATCATGCCTATAAAACAGCTCATCTCCTGGTTAGAACCGGAAAAAAAGTTTTCTATTATGAAAATTTGAACCTTTCTGGTTTAAAGAAACGAAATAAACCCAAGCCAGATAGTAATGGTGGATATTTGCCTAATGGACAGTCCGCAAAATCGGGATTAAACAAGTCTTGGTCGGATGCAGGGTTTGGACAGTTCTTTGAGATACTGGCCTACATAGCTGGAAAAGCTGGAGCAGTAACGAAAAAGTGTAACCCTGTCTATACCTCTCAACTGTTGAGCTATCGAGACGAGTTTGTATTTACTGACTGCTCTATCCGCGAGTATTGGGATGAGCAAGAAATGCTGATGGTCGATCGCGATATCAATGCCGCAATCAACCTAAAACGAGTGGGGCTGGGCGTGTTCCCCACTATAAAACGGCGTAGAGGGAATCCTGTTGTTGATAGTTCTCTAACTAATAGTACCTTGAAGCAAGTTCTAGTAGCTCTAAGGAGTGCTAGAAGCCTACACTCACCCGTTAGGAGAGTGTAGGAGCGTCACGATTACTATAGTTTCCTAAGGGTGATAAATCTGTACACAATAATAAACCGATGAACACTGAGCTCCAATTTCCTTGGCAACAAGACCCAGTAATTCGCCAGAGCCAACGTCTAATCAATAGCTTTCATCATTGGACAGGGCATTCTCTAATCGATACCAGTGGCTTACCTATCGAAATTGCACAGGCACTATTTGAAGCTCCCTTTGCCGTCTTCTCTCACAACACTGAATCAGACCCCATTTACAACTATGGCAATCGGAAAGCTTTGGAATTGTGGGAAATGGATTGGAACCAATTGACTCAGATGCCTTCGAGATATTCAGCTGAGCCAATGGAAAGGGAGGAGCGCTTACGCCTGCTTAACCAAGTGACAAGCCAGGGCTATATTAGCAACTCTCAAGGTGTCCGCATTTCTAGCACTGGTAAACGGTTCCAGATTTTAGATTTTATCGTCTGGAATCTCATTGATGAGGAAAATAACTATTGTGGTCAAGGGGCTACGTTTTCCCAGTGGATACGGATTAATTGACGATGTCGCGCACTTAAATTGTCGATTTTTGAGTAAGGGAGAAAAACTACAAAGTCCTTTCCCTTACTCCTGAGTACCCCTGCCCCCTTACCAATTCAATCAAAGAAATCAAATCATTTGTAGCATTAATAGTGCTAATTCATAGTGCTAATTCATAGTGCTAATTCAGATTATATGCCTCACAGGTTACTTCCCCTTCTTGCAGTATCTTCCCCCACTTCCCGTCTCTTCCCGATCTCCATAAATCATCCCGCTACAATTACAACGCCGTTATTTGGGTCGGACTAGTCGGGAACTCTATATGTAACTGGTATATCTAACTGGCATCACAGAAGTCCATGTTGTTCAATGATTCTAACCCATAATGAACAGCTCTAGGGTATTCCATCACTGAGTCAATAGACTCTGGCACTAGAACTGTACTTGGTATTGCCTATTGGTGGCATGATTTAGGCAAGTCTTACCTAAAGACCTTCCTCATCTTGATCACTCATCAAACCGAAAGCCATATTGGGAATGAAAACTATGGAATAAAAACTATGATAAAAGCCAGGCTTTTCGGCAAAACTAGGTTGCCCAAACCATTTGTTTGGACAGTCATTTTTATCTGCATTTTACCCTATATTCTGCATCAATTAGGGGTTGATTTTAGTACCCATCAGGAACTGTTTGACCTCTCGGCAGCCTCTGAATGGGAACCCCATGAAGTTAATGATGCCATGCACTCGGTCTTTTCCGGAAGTTTTGTACACACACTCCTGGAGTGGAGTGCTGTCTGTACAGCGTTTTTTACTGTTTGCTTAGCCTTCACGAACTACAGCATCACCAAAGACCCAATCGTTCCTATCATCGGCGTATCACTTTTTTTTGCTGGTGTGATAAATGCCTTTCATACTCTGGCTGCTGACCGCTTAATTGATGTTGTCGCCGATAATCGTAATTTAACTAGCTCGGCGGGAATTCCCACGCTTAAGCCACAGCTTAGCGTGGGATGAAAGCCAGGTTGGGTGATGGGGTTCGATGCCCCATCACCCAACATCAGTCAGGTCTGTCCTGACTCTGAACGTATTCTTTGAGTTGTTCAACGGTAACCCCTCCACAACTAGCAATGAAGTAGCCGCCAGTCCAGAACACTTTTTTCGAGTAATACTTATTCACTTGATCGGGAAATTATTTCCGTAGGTATCGACTGGAAACGGTCTTGAGATTATTGATTAGTTTGCTCAGCTGAGTCTGGGGATTGTATTGGATCAATAAATGAACGTGATCCGCTTCACCATTGAACTCGACCAAACTACCTTCCCACTTAGACATCAGTTCTGAAAATATTGATTCTACGCGGGTTAGCATCACCCCTGTGAAGACTTTACGCCGGTATTTTGGGACTAACACGTTGAGGAGCTTTCAAGTTTGAAACGCCTCTAGCACGGTGGATATCATCTTTAGGCATGGGTTGACACTAATTCCTGTGCTGGTGCTATAATAACACTAAGCCCCGCAGTAATGGTCGGATCGGCCGCTATGAAATCAACGCTTCAGTATCGAGCTTACTTAAACACTAAGCAAAAACTTGAGGCTAATTATTGGCTTCGAGTGTGTCGCTATTGGTATAACCGCCAGCTCGGAGATCGTTTCGATTGGTGGGACAACAATAGAACCAAAGTCAACGCTTGTCCGTTAGTTTGCCCGTTACCTGAGCTCAGAGATCAGCCGACTAGATACGGTCAACAGTCACAATTGCCTGGACTCAAAACAGATCTGATCAAGGTGTTTCATAGCGGTGAGCTGTTGGACTTCACCCGATTAGATTCAACCGTTTTGCAGGATGTCTGCAAACGGGCTGACGATGCTTTCAAGCGTTATATATCGGGTGATTCCAATGGCTTGCGTAGCGGTAAGCCACGGTTTAAGAACCAATCCAGCTACCGGACGATGGTGTTCGCAATGGTCAAACCAAGGTGGATTCATCTTGTCCGCAAAAACTGGCTCTATATCAAGCTTCCCAAGCTCGGAATGGTGAAGGTTCGGATGCACCGACCAATGCCGGATGGTGCCGTTGTCAAACGTGTTAGCTTGACTAAAAAAGCCGATGGTTGGTATATCAACCTGACCGTAGCAGATCCTACGGTGCCTAAGTTGACGCCTGATCAGATTGTCCCCACTTGGGATAACTCAATCGGTCTTGACGCAGTGCTAGAGGGCGATGACTACATTGCCACATCTGAAAATACCAAATACAAATCAGCTAAACCGCTGCGTAAGTCTTTACCAAAACTCAAGGCCGTCTCTGCTAAGAAATCATCGAAACGTAAAGGTTCTAAAGCCCGTCGCCAGCTAGCATTGCGTGAATCTCGAATACATCAACGCATTGCTAGGCAGCGCCAGAATCACCGTTACAACCTGGCTCACTTGCTGGTGAAAACCGGCAAGAAAGTGTTTTTCCTAGAGTTGCTAAATATCAAGGGACTGACAAAACGAAATAAACCCAACAAAGCCGCTGATGGGACGTATTTGCCTAACGGCCAATCGGCTAAGTCTGGGCTGAACAAGTCTTGGTTAGACGCGGCGTTTGGTGAATTTATAACCACACTGGACTACATAGCCTCAAAAGCTGGAGCAGTGGTTATCAAACAAAAACCGGCGTATTCATCAATGATTCTGAGTTATCGGAACGAAGTTATATTTACCGATTGCTCAATCAGAAAGTATTACGATCCGGTTGAAAAGGTTTTGGTTGACCGGGATGTGAATGCCGCAATCAACCTCAAACGACTTGGGCTGGGCGTTTTCCCAAGTATAAAACGGCGTAGTGGGAAGCTAGTCGTATCTGGCGATATGGACAATAGTACCACGAAGCAAATCGTGTCTATCCTAAGGGACGGCACGGACACTCGATCGCTTCTCAGTCTTTGGCCTATGGCCTAGCCTTTGGCGAACGGATGAAGAAGCCCACGCTATAGCGCCAGCTTAGCGGTGGGAGTGCGTCACTTCCATTTACCTGGGCACTCTGTCGGCTTTTCAATGCACTAATCCTGATTCTAGGAACTAGCCTTTGCTCAAGGAGAAGCTGGGTAGAAAAAAACCAAACCAGGAGCTTGGGTTTTGTCATTATTGTCAGCTTGGGGTTTGGGTTGATTGCCTATGGTATAATTCCAGGGTAAACGCATCTAAATTTGTATCAAAATTAACAGTTAAAAATTAAACAATAGTATCAAAAATCTAGAATTACCCGGTTGATTCTCAATAAGCGCCACTTATTCTCAATTATAGCAGTCGCCAGGGCAGGCGCGGACATGACAAAAGTCTCAAACCTAAGTAAGCGCAAGAGTTTGACTTCTGACTTCTGACTTCTGACTTCTGACTTCTGCTATATTGGCTGTGTTATCCTTGGTTGATTTGAGAGTACTCTACATTCTGGTTTCGTAGGGAAATCCGACTTTGATTCTTGTTTAAAGTCAGCGGAAAATTTGTTGACTTTGAACAAAAAAAACTGCTTTTAGGATGGGATTTATTCGAATTTAACAAAAAATTGAGTTAATCATTTTTTTTGCTGTTACCATTTATATCAAATAAGATGCGTTTACCCTGGCTTTTCTATTGCTTCTTGCCTATTCCCTATTCCCAATTGCGTATTCCTTATTGCGTATTCCCTATTTCCTATTTGGTATTTCCTATTCCCGATTCCCGATTCCCGATTCCCGATTCCCGATTCCCGATTCCCAGCCTGTAGCCCTCTAATAGGTAAGTGCCGGTAAAAATAATCCCACGTGCTTTTGGCCGTGGGAGTGTAAAAAAAACCGGCTTCTGGTAAGAAACCGGGTTTTTCAAAAGTTTAGCTTATTGTTGATTGAATTGGCGTTGCTTAATCTTTGAATGAATAGGAGTAGAGTGGGCATCCTGCCCGCCCCACAAGATCGCCGAACAGGCAAGATGCCTATTCCACCTAACTCTTAAAATCATTCCATTATTAACCAACGCCATTGAATTAACCTTGATGGGCAGGTTCTTTCGCCAAGAACTTCTCTAGTTCAGTCAAGGCATCAGCATCAACTTTAGTTTGCATGGGACAGAACTTTGGTCCACACATGGAACAAAACTCTGCTGTCTTATAGATATCTGCTGGCAGGGTTTCATCATGGTATTCCCGAGCTCGTTCGGGGTCAAGGGAAAGTTCAAACTGGCGGTTCCAGTCGAAGTTGTAGCGAGCAATGGAGAGTTGATCATCCCGGTCTCGTGCTCCTGGACGATGCCTGGCAATATCCGCCGCATGAGCAGCAATCTTGTAGGCAATCAAGCCATTGCGGACATCTTCAGCATCGGGCAGTCCCAAATGTTCTTTCGGGGTTACATAGCACAGCATTGCGGTACCGTACCAGCCAGCCAAAGCTGCTCCAATGGCAGAGGTGATATGGTCATATCCAGGCGCAATGTCTGTCACTAGTGGTCCTAGGACATAGAAAGGTGCTTCTGAACACTCTTCCATCTGCTTTCTGACATTGAACTCAATTTGATCCATCGGCACATGACCAGGTCCTTCTACCATCACCTGTACATCATGTTCCCAAGCACGACGAGTCAACTGCCCCAATGTTTTCAATTCTGCTAACTGGGCTTGATCAGATGCATCATGGGTGCAGCCAGGACGCAGGGAATCCCCTAAGCTGAAGGAGACATCGTATTTCTTGAAAATCTCGATAATGTCGTCAAAGTGGGTATAGAGGGGATTTTGCTTGTGGTGATGGAGCATCCACTTGGCGAGGATACCACCACCACGAGAAACAATGCCGGTTAGCCGGTTTCTGACCAAAGGCAGATGTTCAATTAAGATGCCAGCGTGGATGGTTTGATAGTCAACTCCCTGCTGAGCGTGCTTCTCAATGATGTGGAGAAAGTCATCGGCAGTAAGGTTTTCCACCTTGCCGTGGACACTCTCTAAGGTTTGGTAAACTGGTACCGTGCCAATGGGTACGGGTGAGGCATTAATGATGGCGGAACGAATCTCATCCAAGTTGCCACCACCTGTAGACAAGTCCATAACGGTATCGGCCCCGTACTTCACGGCCAAGTTAACCTTCTCTAGCTCTTCATCAATATTAGAAGAGTTGGGGGAGGCACCGATATTGGCATTCACCTTACATTTGGAGGCGATACCAATACACATTGGCTCTAGGTTAGTGTGGTTGATATTGGCGGGGATAATCATTCGCCCCCGTGCCACTTCATCTTTGATCAGCTCAACGGGAAGGTTTTCCCGCTGGGCTACGTAGTGCATCTCTTCTGTCAGAAGACCCTGGCGAGCATAGTACATTTGAGTCACATTGCTCTGACCACGGCGCTTGGCAACCCATTCAATACGCATATTTAATTTCCTCGATCACAGCTTCCCTCCGCCGGTATTAACCGGACTCAGGTTCTAAGGGTGTAATCTCAGCCTGGTTGCTCAGGCACCCCTAGCTTTGGTTTGATTATACTATCACAAATAAAATCAGTCGGATTATAGGATCCCCTGACTTATTATTTAAATTAGCTTATGGAATTTTTAACAGAAATAATTATATCGTTATGCTTGTTTAAGATTTAATCTCAAAATAATACAGGACAGTGCTTAGTTACACTGTCCTGTTACGGTATCCTGTTACGGATGATTAATAGCTAGAGGCTATTGTATTCACCATTGTATTTACCTAGGTGATTGCCCAAATCGCCTTGTGTTAAAGAGCGATCGCAGCCATCTTGACATCGTTAGTGCTTAGAATCTCTTGGAGTTCCTCAGCATCTACGGTTTCTTTATCAATCAGCATTTCAGCAAGCTTATCGAGGATGTGCTTATTGCCAAGAATTACATTCTTAGCCCGTTCGTAGGCTTCATCAACTAGCTTGCGAACTTCTTCATCAATGGTTGATGCTGTGGCATCTGAGAAATCCCGGTCTGAGGCAATATCCCGACCTAGGAACATACTGCCATTCTGCCGTCCTAGGGCTACTGGGCCAAGGCGATCGCTCATACCATAGCGCATCACCATCTGCCGTGCCACCCGAGTCACCTGTTGCAAGTCATTGGAAGCACCTGTGGTCACTTCTTCTTCACCGAAGATAATTTCTTCAGCAATCCGACCACCTAAGGCCACTGCCATCTGATTTTGCAGGTAAGAACGGGAAAACATGCCTGAATCCATCCGGTCTTCGCTAGGGGTGAACCAAGTCAAACCACCAGCACGACCCCGAGGAATAATGCTAATTTTCTGCACTGGGTCATAATCGGGCATTAAGGCACCCACAAGGGCGTGACCTGCTTCGTGAAACGCTACTAGGGTTTTGCGTTTCTCGCTCATTACCCGGTCTTTCTTCTCTGGCCCTGCAAGCACCCGGTCAATGGCATCATTCACCTCATCCATAGAGATTTCGGTTAAGTTGCGACGGGCTGCCAAAATTGCTGCTTCATTGAGCAAGTTGGATAAATCTGCTCCGGTGAAACCAGGGGTCCGACGGGCAATCTTCTCGAGATCCACATCTTTGGCCAGGGTTTTCCCACGAGCATGAACGTTGAGAATTTCCAAACGTCCGGAATAATCAGGACGGTCTACTACTACCTGTCGATCAAAACGACCAGGGCGTAGTAGGGCAGCATCAAGAACATCTGGGCGGTTGGTAGCAGCAATAATGATAATACCGGTATTACCTTCAAACCCATCCATTTCAGTCAGCAACTGGTTGAGGGTTTGCTCCCGTTCATCATTACCACCGCCTAAACCGGCACCCCGCTGACGCCCCACAGCATCGATTTCATCAATAAATACAATACATGGAGCATTGTTCTTGGCTTGCTCAAATAGGTCTCGCACCCGAGAAGCACCAACCCCTACGAACATCTCGACGAACTCAGAACCAGAGATGGAGAAAAACGGAACACCTGCTTCCCCAGCTACTGCACGAGCTAAGAGAGTTTTACCGGTTCCTGGAGGTCCGACGAGTAGGACTCCCTTGGGAATTTTAGCCCCAATAGCAGTGAAGCGGTCAGCATTTTTGAGGAAGTCTACTACTTCGTTAAGTTCTAGCTTGGCTTGCTCAATACCTGCCACATCCCCAAAGGTTACCTGAGTTTGGGGTTCCATTTGGACTCTAGCTTTGGACTTGCCAAAGTTCATGGCTTGAGAACCTGGACCATTCTGGGCACGCCGCAGTAATAGAAACAATCCCACCAAAAGCAGAATCGGGAAGAAGAAGCTGCTTAAGGTCTTGAACCAGAAGCCTTCATCACTCTGGGGTAGAACTGAAATATCTACACCGTTATTATTCAGAAGGTTGATTAGTTGTGGGTCATTGGGGAGATTGACCTCTACCTGACGACCATCTTGAGCGATCGCGATCGCTTTACTGCGGTCAGCACTGATTCTAACGGTTTCCACCTTGTCGTTCTCGACTTGGCTAATCAGCTGGTCGTACCGCCACGTATCTCGACTTGGGGACGGTTTGTCCAAAAATGCTGTACCAAGGGCGATCACCACTATGGCTAGGAGTGCATACAGCCCTGCGTTTCTCCACTTTTTATTCACTCGTTGTTACCTCCATAGATTCGAGGATGTGGCAAATATAGAATTTAGCTTCTTATATTAATTTATGTTAACCTTTCTGAGGAAAACTGGGCGGACTTTATTCTAAAACAGCCTTTCTGGAAGCGTTTTATGCCTTGTGATACCTAATAATAGTGTTTGGATGGCTGGTGTGGGTTGACCTAGAGCAATGCTTAATATTATAATTTTTTGCTTTAGAGATCGAACAGCTAACAGGAGGGACATGATGGCGGTTTTACGACTTGAAGATGGTACAACCTATACCGAGCTAAGTGATATTGCCGGAGAATTAGCACCTCTGAAGGTTCAGCTAAATCACTGGTCTGTAGGGGACAACCCAGAAATTCACAGCCTTCTAGAGCAAGACACCCTTAGTGATATTGAAAAGGATACAGTACTTAAAGCTTTAGATAGCTACTTTGAACAACTTAAGGAAACCGCTGGCTATCAATCCCGTGACTTAATCGTACTGTATCCAGACATACCTAATCTTGATGCCCTCCTTTCCAAATTTAAGGATTGTCACTACCATACTGACGATGAAGTGCGCTACATAATTGCTGGAGAAGGGGTTTTTGGGTTTGTACGTCCTGATGGCAGCCAAATGGAGTTGACTGTGCAGCCTGAGGAGTACATTAATGTGCCAGCGAATACTGAACATTGGTTTTATCTGACACCATCACGACGGGTTAAAGCTGTGCGCTACTTTATCACTACTGAAGGCTGGGTTCCGGAATACACGGGTACGGAAATTCGGATGAAGCCGGTAGTAGCTGTTTGAGAATATTCCAGTTCATAACTTATTGAATATGTCCATTGAAGTTGACTACCGCTTTCCTCGCGGTGTTGATGTCGAAAAACAAGCGAAAGTGATTGCTGTTGGGCAAACCGCAGGCACCTGGAATGCTCGTTTTGCCCATCTCGAAAATGTGTTTCGCTCCCATCTTGGTACTGTTGTTCAAGGTGTCATTAACCCTGATGGTTCTGGTTTGGCTACCATCCGTTTTCCCGAAGCTAATGTGGAAAACGATATCCCTACTCTACTAACCATGATTTTTGGCAAATACTCCATGGCAGGACCAGCTAAAGTCATGGCAGTGCGCTTGCCAGAACACTACGGTAGGCATCCCAAATTCGGAATTACCGGGATTCGGGAAAGACTAGGAGTAGTTGACCGTCCCCTGATTATGGCAATTTTTAAGCCAGCCTTGGGACTCTCAGCGGAAGACCATGGGAAGATTTTACAAGAGGTTGCTGGAGCTGGACTTGACATTATTAAAGATGATGAGATTCTGGGGGATTTGGAGATAGCACCAACCCTGAAACGTCTAGAAGTCTGCCGTAAGGTACTTGATGAAATCAAACAGCAAACTGGGCGCACTGTACTCTATGCCATTAATGTAACTGGTTCGGCTGACAAATTGCTTGATAAAGCTCATACGTTGGTAAAGGAAGGGGCAAATGCCCTGCTGCTGAATGTCTTGACCTACGGTTTCTCTGTCCTAGAAGCCCTAGCTGCTGATCCAGAGATTAATGTGCCTATTTTTGCCCATCCCGCCTTAGCAGGAGCCCTGTGTGGAGCCCCAAACCACGGGATGGCTTACTCAGTGGTTTTGGGAACCCTGATGGCTCATGGTGGGGCAGATGCGGTGCTATATCCCGCCCATTATGGTAGTTTACCCTTTGACCCAGAGGAGGAAAAGCGAATTCGAGATAGTTTGCGATCGCGTAATGTATTTCCTGTGCCCTCCGCTGGCATTCATGCTGGGATTGTGCCTAAGGTTGTAGCAGATTACGGACAAGAGGTTATTCTTAATGCTGGAACTGGCATTATGGATCATCCCGATGGTCCTGCTGCTGGCGTTAAAGCATTTTTTGAAGCCATACATTCATCTCGGAGGTAATCGGGTAATCGGGTTATGGGGTAATGACAAGATAGTGTTTATCATAATTATGAGGTACACTCTGGTTTCTTTACCCTACTCCGTAATCTTTACTCCGTAATACTTACTTCCATTAACTCCAAGGACGTAAGTACCTCACATTTTTGATCACTACTATAGTAATGCATATAGTAATACTATTTATCGTGAACATATCGTCAACAGCCACAGTTCTTACTCAGGACTGAGCACTCTTAGACTAAATACCATTGTGAATCGAGTTGTATTCTGCGACTTCGACGGTACCATTACCGCCGTTGAAACCTTTGTGGGCATGCTCAAACACTTTGCTCCCGAGTTGTCCGCCCAAATTATGCCCCAGCTGTACAGTATGAAGCTGACTCTGAGGGAAGGTGTGCGCCAGATGTTAGAGTCAATTCCTTCAGCTAGCTATCCTGACATTATTGCCTACGCTCAATCCAAACCGATTCGGCCTGGTTTAGAGCAATTGTTAGACTTTCTTGATACTCAAAATGTCCCTTTCATTGTCGTTTCCGGTGGTTTGCGCTGCATGGTGGAAACGGTTCTCAGTCAGGGAAGCACGGGGAAAAAATCCTTACTTGAGCGGGTAGCAGCTATTTATGCTGTTGATGTGGAAACTACCGGGGATTTTCTAAAGGTAACCTCTGAGTTTGAAGGAGAGACAGAACTTGTGTCTAAAGTGCGGGTGATGGCACAACACCCGGCTCAAGAGCAGATCGCCATTGGCGATTCGGTAACGGACTTGAATATGAGCCTGAAAGCCCCGGTAGTATTCGCCCGCGATCGCCTCAGCAAATACCTGGAGGAGCGCCAAAAGCCCTACATTCCGTGGGATGATTTTTTTGATGTACAACAAAAGCTATCCCAGCGGTGGAACAATGGTTAATCATGGCTCCTCAATCCGAAATCACCACCAATTACTATCAGCTATTGATCCAAGACCAACCTTAATTACTGCTGCTAGTCACTTCTATCAATTAGGTTGGATGGTGGGGACAGCCGGTAACCTCTCTGCTAAACAGCCCGATGGCAGCTTCTGGATTACTGCGAGTGGATGCCATAAAGGGCAGCTAGGCAGCAAAGACTTTATTCGCATAGCCACTGATGGCACAGTAGTAGAAAAACCATCACCTGAATCTCGTCCTTCAGCTGAAACAAGCATTCATCAAAGTATCTACTCTTTATTCCCAGATGCTAAAGCCTGTTATCATATTCACACCATTGAGTCGAATTTAGTTTCTGGCTTCACTAAAGACGATACCCTGCCTTTGCCGCCGCTAGAAATGCTTAAGGGCTTTGGAGTACGGGAGGAGAACCCTAAAGTCACGGTACCAGTATTTGTCAACCATCTAGATGTTTCTCGCATTAGTAGTGAGATATGCGATCGCTTTCAGGCTGCATCGCCATCAGTCAATATCCTATTAATTCGGAACCACGGTATAACTGTTTGGGCGTCTTCCACCGAACGTGCCCAGATCTACTTGGAGTTAGCCGATTATATTTTTAGATATATGGTAGCTGTTCGACAAATTGAGCTTAGCACTACCTCAATCAAGAATTAACAAATACAATTGCTGAATTGCTCAATCGGAACAATTCAGCAATTCGGCAATTATTCAACCAGACTTGATGCTAGTCCGTATACTGCCCATCACCAAAATGACTAGGGTAACTATCGTTAGAGGTACGACAAATGTCATCATGATAGTACTAAATTGTGATAAAGCTTGGTGTTGTGTGGCGTTTAGGAACAAATACAAGGTATAGGCACCGTAATAGCTTAAAAAGAGAAATCCCTCCCACCGGGAAATTTGATAGCCAGTAAAGAAAATTGGCAGACAAGCCACCGCTACTGCAATCATTACTGGAATGTCGAAGTTTAGGGCAGGAGTTGACACCTGTATACCATCAGGCACAATCAAGCTACACATCCCCAGCACCAACAGGATATTAAAAATATTGCTGCCAATAGCGTTACCTACGGCAAGATCTCGCTCACCACGGACACTGGCAATAATGGAGGTGGCAATTTCTGGAAGAGAGGTGCCAACAGCGATAATGGTTAAGCCAATAATTAACTCGCTCCAGCCAAACATCTTGGCCATAGCAATAGCCCCATTAATCAGCCAGCGGGAACCTAGTACTAACATTCCTAAGCCGAAAAAAATCAGCCCTAACTGAGTAACTATCTTTTTAAGGCTAGTACGAGACTGGCGAGATTTGGTTTGAGGGGTATCGTGGTCTCGGATTTCCTGATTTTCCTTGCGACTCTGAATAATGGTGAATAAACTATATGCGATCGCGCCAGCCAACAGGATGCTGCCATCGACTCTACCCAGTTGGCCATCCAAGCTCATAAACAAGAGTAGGAATGATATGCCAATCATCAAAGGTACATCTAATCGCACCAACTGCCGGGATACAACCAAAGGTAACATAGTTGCCGATATTCCCAAGATTAGCAAAATATTGGCAATGTTGCTGCCAACAATGTTACCAAGGGCAATATCCGCTTGTCCGTCATAACTCGACTGCAATGCTACGGCTAATTCTGGGGCACTGGTGCAGTAAGCGACTATAGTCAGCCCAATCACTAAGGGGGAGACACCTGCTACCAACGCCAACTGTGATGCGCCCTTCACCAAGATTTCCGCCCCAACAACTAAAAGTACAAAGCCAGCAATAAATAAAATGAGAGTGATTATGTTCATTGGCTGTGTGTGAGTAAGTCATTGAGGACGAGTTTACTTCATCAAGCATGAAAGTTGCTATAACCTCGACTTAGCCCTTATAATTATTACCTAGGGTTTATTGAAACGGCAAACAACTCAACAATAACACAGATAAAGCGAATTTTTTCCTGTGTTTATCCAGGTTTAGTTTTAGTTCTTAACCTAATAATTTATTTGCTAACTGTTTCATATTATTTTTATCAACAAACTCTCTAAAAACAGTTGCTTTAAAGACAGATAGATAAAAGGCGGCATGGTACTGTAGTAGCGGTTCGAGAGTCTACTTGGCTCTTGAACTAGCCCATACAACCATTCTAAGCCGATTCCCTGGGCTGCTAAGGATGACCAAAACCTTTGGCTTTCTCCTGAAGCTTGCTCATAGTCTTGTCAGTGCCTTCACCCTGCCAAGTCAGAAATGCCCAAACACACGCTTCTGATTCTTCCACTCAATTGAATCACTAACCAAATAGGTTCCTGTTGGAACAGGGTGTAATGTTTCGTGAGATTATCCTGAACTGCTAGGCGAATGGCAACTGTGTCATCGGTAATACCATCACCTTTGGCACCCTAATCCCACACATTGACCATGTTCGCATCCAAAGGATAGAGGGGATTCGCTGCTACTGAAGAACTGACCAAGGTGGAAAAGCTAGCAGGTAAGCCCGATCACCAATAGTAGGCTGCACAGGCTTAGGGAGAAGAGCGTGAGCTTGGCTAGGTAGGCTTAGGGAGAAGAGCATGAGCTTGGCTAGGTGCAGAGGAATGCCTACTAGATTTTTAAGTCTTTGGGATTGATATTTATGCGTTAGATGTATAAAAAGTAACATATTGTGAATCAGTCTTGCCAAACCTTTACTGATCATCCAGTGGTAGCAGTTCTTAGTTAATCGTGTTTTTAGCATTGTTCGACTACCACTTTATGTCAAAAAAATCACAATATTTAATATTTAATTAATTAATTTTTGTGAAATTTAATTCAAGCCAATCTGGCAACAGATCTAAGTACAACTTGGGTTTAATTGAAAATACTGAATGATATCAAGTCCGGTTAATTACTTTCCAAATAATCCCTGAATTTTTGGTAATGAGTAATGGGTGATGGTTCATCATCAACTAGCAATTCCTAATTACTAACTACCAACTAAAAATTACTAATTACCAATTACCAATTACCCTCAGGAATTATGAGCATTATTTAACCGAATTTTATAGGATACATCGATAGGTTTATTGATGACTGAATTCATAAATATATGATTGAGTTTAAGTAAAACCTGTTAGTAATTTTGTTGTTAGTGATTTTGGTCTCAACAGTCATATGAAAGTAGCAATTCTTGCCGGGGGGCTCGGTACTCGTCTAGCGGAAGAAACTGACACAAAACCAAAGCCAATGGTAGCAATCGGAGGGCGACCAATCCTCTGGCATATCATGATGCATTATTATCATTATGGCTTCCAAGATTTTGTGATTGCCCTAGGTTATAAGGCAGAAGTTATTAAAAAATACATGGTGGACTATAGTTCACTTAATAGTAACTTAACAGTCAACCTTAACAATGGCAAAGTCATCCAGCACGGTCCTGCAGCACCGGATTGGACAGTTGATTTAATTGATACTGGTATTTACACCAATACAGGCGGTCGGATTAAACGGCTCGCTCCCTACGTAGGCAATCAGACATTTATGCTCACTTGGGGAGATGGAGTTTCTGATGTTAATTTAAATGCCCTCCTGGAATTCCATCGCTCTCATGGCAAATTAGCTACCTTAACTGCAGTACGTCCACCTGCACGTTTTGGTTACTTAGACCTAGATGGAAACCAGATTACGGAATTCTCTGAAAAGCCTCAAACCAGAGAAGGCTGGATCAACGGTGCTTTCTTTGTTTTAGAACCCGGAGTTTTTGACTAT
The DNA here is from genome assembly GCF_010672095.1 of Moorena sp. SIO3I6. Lineage (NCBI taxonomy): Bacteria > Bacillati > Cyanobacteriota > Cyanophyceae > Coleofasciculales > Coleofasciculaceae > Moorena > Moorena sp. SIO3I6. The sequence goes on from NZ_JAAHHU010000043.1 coordinate 30,252, forward strand.
ATCGATGGCGATGACACCCAGTGGGAAAAAGCACCACTGGAGCGACTTGCCAAAGATGGGCAACTGATGGCCTATCACCACACTTCATTCTGGCAATGCATGGATACCTTGCGCGACAAGCGCAGGTTAGAAAGTCTGTGGAACAGTGGCAATGCACCTTGGAAAATTTGGGAGGAAAATAATGCGAGTATTAGTAACTGGTCACAAGGGCTACATCGGCACAGTCATGGTGCCAATGCTATTAGCTCAAGGGTATGATGTATTTGGTCTTGATAGCGACTTATTTGAAAAGAGTACTTTTGGTGAAGGAATTCGAAAAATTCCAGAGCTAAAAAAGGATATCCGTGACGTTACGGCAACAGAACTAGAAGGATTTGATGCTCTAATCCACTTAGCAGGGCTTTCCAACGATCCTCTGGGGAATCTAAATCCTGACTTAACGTATCAGATTAATCATGCTGCTTCAGTTCATTTGGCTAAGTTAGCCAAAGCCGCAGGCATTGAGCGCTTCGTCTTCTCATCGTCCTGTAGTAACTATGGTGCTGGTGGTGATGACTGGTTGACTGAAGAATCATCCTTCAACCCTGTCACTCCTTACGGCATTTCTAAAGTTCGTGTCGAGCAAGATGTTACTCAGTTAGCGGACGATAACTTTAGTCCTACGTTTCTGCGGAATGCTACGGCTTACGGTGTTTCGCCGCGTTTGCGCTTTGATTTAGTACTCAATAACTTGGTGGCTTGGGCATTTACCACGGGTCAAGTGTATATCAAGAGCGATGGCACCCCTTGGCGTCCCATTGTCCATATTGAAGATATTTCTCAAGCTTTTATTGCAGTGTTGGAAGCACCTCGTGAGCTGGTACACAATCAAGGGTTTAATGTGGGACGGAATGAGGACAACTATCGCATTCGAGAGTTAGCCGAAATTGTCAAAGAAACAGTTCCAGGCTGCGAAATTGAATACGCTAAAAATGCTGGACCCGATAAGCGCTGTTATCGCGTTGATTGTAGTAGGATCATTCAGACATTATCCGAATTCAAACCCCAATGGAATGCCCGTCGGGGAGCTCAAGAACTCTACCAAGCTTATCAAACCGTAGGCTTAACCTTGGAAGAGTTTGAGGGACCGAGGTATCAGCGTATTGCTCACATCAAACAATTACTTAGCACTAGCAGATTAGATCAAACCCTGCGTTGGCGTACCCAGCTACCTACATCTCCTAAAATACAACCTATTACTGTTTAGGAGCTGTTGGGTCATTGGTAATCGCTAATCGGTAATCCTACTCTAATTACCAATTACCAATTACCAAAAGGGCGTCAATTTTTTTTTTACTCTGATTCCATTAAAACCATCTTTACTATTGTCTTTTGTATTTTGCATTTTACTTTTTTACTTAAAAGGTAAAACTATGTCGTTAACTTTTTATGCTCACGGGGTGACAACAAAGCTCAAACCTATATAGGTGTTATGTTTTAGGTTTTAGGTATTGGGTAAAATGAGCGTATCGGTGTCATTTGTATTTCCCAGCAATTGAAGCAATTTTCACGCATACTTCGTCAATGATAGTTTTAATCAATCCATCCCGCCAGGGCAATTTTACCTAACACCTAACCCCATTAACCTAACCCCTGTAATATTTTAAAGAGCGCTTGTCACCCCCTGAGCTTTTTATGATAATTTATATAACTAGTTAAAATGCCTATTTGCCGTGCTAACAGCACTGATGACTTAGAGTTAATTATTTCCTTCGGTTACACCCCATTAGCTGATGGATTACTTACTAAAGACCAGTTAGATAAACCTGAATATACTGCTCCATTGGATCTGGCGTTTTATCCTAGCAGTGGTTTAGTCCAAATCACCGAAAGTGTCCCCCCGGAAATCCTATTTTGTCGAGACTACCCCTATTTTTCTTCTGTATCAAAATCGTTACTAAAACACTTTGGAGATAGTGCTAACGCCATCATTGATTCAAGACAACTCAATAGCAACAGTCTAGTGATTGAAGCAGCTAGTAATGATGGCTATATGCTCAAAAACTTTGTTGAAAAAGGAATTCCGGTGCTGGGAATTGACCCAGCCTCTGGACCTGCGGAAGCTGCCCAAAAAGCAGGTATTCCTACTCTTTGTACATTCTTTACCAAAGATTTGGCAATAGAGCTACACTCTGAAGGACGGAAAGCTGATGTTTTTCTTGCTAACAATGTCTTGGCTCATGTGCCAGATCTGAATGGCTTTGTAGCAGGAATTGGGGTTCTGCTGAAAGAGACTGGTGTAGCAGTGATTGAAGTCCCCTATGTGGTTGACTTGGTAGATCACTGTGAATTTGACACTATCTACCATCAACACTTATGCTATTTTTCAGTAACTGCTTTGGATCGGTTGTTTAGGAAACATGGTTTATTCCTAAATGACATCCAACGTACTCCAATCCATGGGGGTTCGTTACGCCTATTTGTGGAGCCTAAGGAACAGGTCAAGGAATCCGTAAAATCTCTATTAGCAGAAGAAGTAGCGCGGGGAGTTGACCGCATTGATTACTATCGTGATTTTGCTAACCGTGTTCAGGAAATTAAGCTTTCTTTACTGGATATCCTCTGGGATTTGAAGAAACCGGGTAAAAAGGTTGCAGCCTATGGAGCAGCAGCTAAAGCAACTACTCTGCTCAGTTATTTTGGGATTAATAAAACCCTGGTGGATTATGTAGTGGATTTAAATCCATTCAAACATGGTCGCTACATGGGCATTAATCATTTACCGATTTTCCCACCATCAAAACTGTTAGAGGATAAACCAGATTATGTGTTGCTGCTAGCTTGGAATTTTGCTGATGAAATTTTGCAGCAACAAGAAGCATATCGACAACAAGGAGGTAAATTTATTATTCCGATTCCACAACCAAAGATTGTTTAGAGTTGACGGTTGACGATCAAGTAAGGGAGTAGGGAGTAGGGAGTAGGGAGTAGGGAGCCATCACTATTCCATAAAATCCCAAATTGGTATACCTCACCTATTTGATAAATGCTATAATTTAAGTCAACTTTGGTAGTTTGGGAGGGTACGGATACTTGCCAATTTTTCTTTAGCGAACTTCTGCACTTTCTGATCTGAGTCATGCTTTGCTCTATCTCGCAATAGTAGTAGAGTTTGGGGATGGTTTGGATAGTCATCAATGATTGCTGTCAGGGCAATTTGCCGAGGGTTTTCTTCCCGGCGCTGCTTGCGATAAAAGGGATCATTGACAGCGCGAACGCACAAAAATTCAAACATCCCAGGTTGATTTTTCCAACCACAGATTAATTCTGTCATAACTGCTGCTCGCACACGGCAATGCGGATCTGATTCAGCTCGTTGTTGGAGAAAATGTAAAGTGTCTGGGTGATCTTTCCAACCACGGACTAATTCTCCCAGCACTGCTATTCGCACATCCAAATTCCGATCTGATTTAGCCCGTTGTTTGAGAAAAAGTAGGATATCCGGTTCATCTTCATCTTTCCAGCCACGGGCTAATACTTGCACTGCTATTTGCCGCACATATCCATTCCGATCCGATTGAGCCAATTGTTTGAGAAAGGGTAACGTATCCGGGTGATTTTTACAACTACGAGGTAATGCTTCGGCTGCTGTTTGTCGCACAGCCAAATCCTGATCCGATTGAGCCAATTGTTTGAGAATAGGTAACGTATCATGATGATCTTGCCAACTAGAAGCTAATGCTTCGGCTACTGCTTGTCGAACAGCGGCATCCTGATCCGATTCAGCCAATTGTTTGAGGATGGGTAAGGTATCTGGATCATCTTTCCAACCACGAGCTAATGCTTCAGCTACTGCTTGTCGAACAGCGGCATCCTGATCCGATTCAGCCAATTGTTTGAGGATGGGTAAGGTATCTGGATCATCTTTCCAACCACGGACTAATTCTGCTACTGCTGCTTGTCGCACACGCCAAGACTGATCTGATTGAGCCAGTTGTTTGAGAATAGCTAAGGTATCGTGGTGATTTTTCCAACCATGGACTAATTTTGCCATTGCTACTCGTCGCACATCGGAATTGTGGTCAAATTGAGCCAGTTGTTTGAGAATGGGTAAGGTATCCGGATGATCTTGCCAACCATCGACTAATCCTGAAACTGCTGCTATTCGCACATCGGCATCCTGATCGGATTGAGCTCGTTGTTTAAGAATAAGTAAGATATCACGTTCACCCTTCCAACCACGAGCTAATTCTTGCACTGCTACCTGTCGCACATACCCATTCTGAACCGATTGAGCCAATTGTTTGAGTAAAGGTAAGGTAACCGGATGATCTTTCCAACCATGGGCTAATGCTTCGGCTGCTGCTTGTCGTACATCCCAATACTGATCCGATTGAGCTAATTGTTTGAGGATGAGTGGGGTATCTGGGTTATCCTGCCCACCACAGACTAATTCTGCCACTGTTACTGCTGGCAGATACCCATCCCGATCCGATTGAACCAGTTGTTTGTTGTGAAGGTTAAAATCTGGAATAATATCCTGATTTTTTCTAGGATTTTTATCCATTTTATCGAAAATTTTAAATTAATAAACGGCATTAAAATCTGGAAATTTATGGTAAAGTCTGAATCTAGTTTTACCCCATTAACCTAGTATAACAAAACCTATGATTTCCAAGCCTATTTGCCTAATAACAACCAAATATACTTAAATCTCAAAGTCGCATAAGGTTCCACTATCCGGCAATTACTCAATTCATTCAGCTCATGCCAATTCTATGTACAAGTACCTTTAATCATTATTGAAAAATTAGTAGGTATGGTGATAATGTTGCATCATTCGCAGTAGGGGAATCGTTAACTTCAATGCCAAATAAATTCATCAATCAGCTATGGTAAACCACAGGGGAAAAACTGCTGAAAAATCTAGCTTGGTTTGCGATTCCAGGTATCCAGGTGATTGGTGATAAAACCATCTTTGGTCAGGAGGTAGCTAGAAGAGCCATTGAAAAACACATGACCTTTCCAAGGTACCCGGAATGTGTCACCCACGAACTGTCCAATGGGTGCATCTCACTTTTGCTATTTGACGCGGTGGTGCGTTACGGGACGGACTGTCCCAAAACTTGCTATGGCTTGCGTCTTGGCGAGCCCGTCCCTAACGCACCCACTTTTTTACAAATATGAGATGCACCCCTGTCCAATTTGCCGTGATCACCTTTTCATCGGTTTGAGAGATATCATGCAGAACGAAATAAATTGTGCTAAAAAATAGCCGAGCGTTAAATCTCAGTATATAAACTATAATTCGATAGTTTAATTTTACTTTAAATCGACTAATTTGGTCTTGAAATTAACTATTTTTTGTATAAAAATTATAGGCAATATCTTGCTAAGACAGGGTTGGTATATCGTGCTTAATGGTCTGAATTACCCGCTCAATCTGGGATTGATATTGATTGGCACTCAAATCCTATGAAGTCATCACATTTAAATTCTAAAATAGTCACTCAAAATGATACAACAAGCATTGTACAAAAATTTTGCTCACACACAACCGATTTCATTATCAGAACATATTTGTCCCAACTGTGGAAACCAAGGATTGTCCCTATTTTATGAAGTACATAACGTACCAGTTCACAGTTGCTTAATGATGTCAACCCAGGAAGCAGCTCTAGACTTCCCTTGCGGTGATGTGGTTTTGGGGTTTTGTGAAGATTGCGGCTTCATCACTAATGTTTCCTTTGATCCCAGGTGGTCAGCTTACGCTCCCAATTATGAAGACCAACAGAGTTTTTCCCCAACCTTCAATCAGTTTGCCCTTGATCTAGCCAATCATCTGATCGACAAATACGACCTTCATAACAAAGACATTATAGAGATTGGTTGTAGCAAAGGAGATTTCCTCTTGCTGCTGTGCGAATTAGGTAACAATCGCGGTGTTGGTATTGACCCGTCTGCTGTAATAGGACGAGTCCAGAGTGAAGCCGCTGACCGGGTCACCTTTATTCAAGACTATTACTCAGAGCGCTATGCTGAGTATGTAGGTGATTTTATATGTTGTCGCCATACCCTAGAGCATATTTATCCTACTGCTGAGTTTATTAGTACCGTGCGCCGCTCCATTGGCGATCGCCTCAATACCGTTGTGGTGTTTGAGATACCAGATACCATACGAGTACTGAAAGACTTAGCCTTTGAAGACATTTACTACGAACACTGCTCCTATTTCACCCCTGGATCCCTAGCGCGATTATTCCGCAACTGTGGTTTTGAAGTGACTGACCTGTATCGAGCTTATGGTGAACAATATCTGTTAATTGAAACCCGACCTGTCACCATCCCATCTGACAAAGTACATCCTCTGGAAGAGAGTCTTGAGGAAGTGACCCAGCATGTTAAACACTTCACCAACGAGATTAGCAAGAAGCTGGAGAATTGGAGGCAGCACTTAGAGCAGATGCATGCTCAAGGCAAGCGTGTTGTAGTTTGGGGTTCGGGTTCCAAGTGTGTGGCTTTTCTAACCACTCTTGATACCACAGACAAAATTGAATACGTGGTGGACATTAATCCTCATCGTCATGGAAAATTTATCCCTGGTGTTGGTAAAAAAATTATGGCACCAGAGTTTTTAAAGGAATACAGACCTGATCAGGTGATTGTCATGAATTCGATATATTGTCATGAAATTCAGCAAATGTTGGATAAGATGGGAGTAACTACAGAGGTAATATCTCTATAAATATCAGTCATGAGTTATGAGTTATGAGTCATGAGTCAAAAATTAAAGACTTATGACTCATAAATTGTTTACTGGAGTTGTTTAGGTGTACTTGGGAACTATGTTTTTTCTGCACACACTTGGAAAAAATTTTTCCATCAGAAAGCACCAAGGAAAGTTGATCAAAAATAACGTAAGGCTTGGATGCTTGCGGGAAAAAGAGTCTTTGTCATTTTTTATTTTTTTGTCGTCATTTTAGGCCAAAATGGCAAATACTCCAATAGGTTTTCTGGTACAAAAAAGTATGGGAAGTGAGTAGGCTTACCCAAACTTTTTGAGTATTAATTAATTGTTTATAGCGGTTTTTACTCCAATGAGGTAGACCATAAGTTTCAATTAACAACCTTTTCAGATTCAAGGTGTACCTCACCATAAAAAAAAATACTATATTTTCCCTTATTATACCTTTCTAAGGGATACGGTTAACTTTTGATATTCAACATTCAACATTCAACATTCAACATTCAACATTCAACATTCAACATTCAACATTCAACATTCAACATTCAACATTCAAGACTCAACATTCAACATTCAACATTCAAGACTCAACATTCAACATTCAACTTTCAACATTCAACATTGAACATTTAAAGTTAACCTTAATAGTGTAAGTAATAAGAATAACCATGTACGACTTGGCGATTATTGGAGGAGGAATCATTGGCTTATCCACAGCCATGGCATTGGGTCAACGTTATCCAGATGCCAAAATTATGGTACTGGAAAAAGAGAGCAGTTGGGCGGCTCACCAAACTGGCAATAACAGTGGTGTGATTCATTCTGGAATCTACTACAAACCAGGGAGTTTCAAGGCTAAGTTTTGTTACGAAGGAAACCGCTCGATGGTGGCATTCTGCCAAAAGCATGGCATTGATTATGACGTCTGCGGCAAAGTGATTGTAGCAACTGAACCAGAAGAACTACCATTACTGGATACTCTTTACCAAAGGGGTTTGGAAAATGGTATAGAGATTGCCAAGATTACTGGTGAAGAGGTTAAGGAAATTGAACCCCATGTCCGTTGTTTAGCTGGAATTCGAGTTTATTCGACTGGGATTGTAAACTACAAGCAGGTCTGTGAAAAATACGTTGAACTGGTTCGTGTCCAGGGAGGGGATTTACGTCTCAATAGTAAGGTTGAAAAGATCCTGGAAACTGGGGATGGTCTAGTGCTGGAAACCAACAATGGTAACTATCCCACTCGCTTTGTGATCAACTGTGCTGGACTACATAGCGATCGCATTGCTAAGTTGGGTGATGCTGAGCCTCCAGCTAAAATCGTTCCTTTCCGGGGTGAGTACTATGAACTCAAGCCAGAGAAACGCTATCTAGTCAAGGACCTAATTTATCCAGTTCCTAATCCAAATTTTCCGTTCCTTGGGGTTCATTTCACCCGCATGATTGATGGCAGTGTCCATGCTGGACCGAATGCTGTACTTAGTTTCAAGCGCGAAGGTTATCGAAAGACTGATTTTGACCTGCAAGATTTTGTGGAGGTCATGAGCTATCCCGGTTTCTGGAAACTAGCTGTCAAACATGGAGACGCAGGGATTCAGGAAATCATCCGCTCCTTCAGTAAAGCTGCGTTTGTTAAGAGTTTGCAACGGTTGATTCCTGAAATCCAAGCAGATGACTTAGTGCCCACCCATGCTGGGGTCAGAGCTCAAGCCTTAAAAAATGATGGCAAGCTGGTGGATGATTTTTTAATTGTCAATAGTCCTAAAGCAATGCATGTTTGTAACGCTCCCTCTCCTGGTGCTACGGCTTCTTTGGAGATTGGTAATGCGATCGCTAGTGAAATCCCGACACTGAAAACTCTCGAAAGGGTGATCTGACCCAAGTTTCCTTAAAAGCTATCAGCCGTCAGCTATCAGCCGTCAGCTGATAGCTGATTATTTGTACTTTCCCTGTATTAGTCTCATGGAGTGAAAACTTGAAATGAACACGTTATCTAACCACAACTGTCCTGTATGTGCCTCTGCCGATTTAGAGGTGTTTTTTGAGATGTTGGCGGTGCCAGTGTACTGTAATCTCCTGTGGCGATCGCGTCAAACTGCTCAAAACTGTCCTAAGGGAGATATCAAACTAGGGTTCTGTCCTAGCTGTGGTTTTATTAGCAACCTAGCGTTTGACCCTACTAAATTAGGTTATTCCCAGGACTATGAAAACTCCTTACATTACTCTGCCCGATTTCAGGACTATGCCCAATCCCTTGCCGCTGGATTAGTGAAGCGCCACCATCTCTACAATAAAGACATTATTGAAATTGGTTGTGGCAAAGGGGATTTTCTGATAAGTCTGTGTGAACTAGGTAATAACCGAGGAGTAGGTTTTGACCCCAGCTATGTTCCTAGGTCAGAGCATCAACAACTCCAGACTCAAGTCAAGTTTGTTCAAGATTTCTATTCACAGCTTTACCAAGAGTATCAAGCCGATCTAATTTGTTGTCGGCACACCCTAGAGCACATTTCCAATCCCGCAGATTTGCTCAAGCCACTACGACAGGCGATCGGTTCTCGCCTTAATACCATTGTTTTGTTTGAAGTCCCCAACGCCTTAGATACCTTTCGCCATTTAGCAGTGTGGGACATTATCTATGAACACTGCTGCTATTTCGCCCCCACTTCTCTAGGGCAAGCTTTTGTCAATGCTGGGTTTCAAGTTAGTGAAATCAAGGAGGCGTTTGGTGGTCAGTTCCTGTGCCTGGAAGCAAAGCCAGTGCATGGGGAAATCCCGAACAGCTATGGAAAACCGGATGAAATCGAGGTATTGACTCGCGATATTGCCAGCTTTACCGCTAGGTTTCAGGAGAAGTTAGAAAGCTGGCAGCACAAACTGACAACCATCGCTCAAACTGGAAAAAAAGCCGTAGCATGGGGTGCTGGCTCAAAAGGGGTTACTTTTTTGAATCTGCTCAAGTGCCAAGATGTGATTGATTACATCGTAGATCTCAATCCCCGCAAACAGGGGAAGTACGTTGCTGGAACAGGACAGGAAATTGTTCCACCAGAATTTCTCCAGGATTACCAACCTGATCTGGTTATTGTGATGAACCCTATCTATGAAGAAGAGATTCGACAGTTATGCAACAATCTAGGTTTAACTCCTGAGCTAATTTGTGTTTGACTGTCTTTTACCCTTGGCTTTGGTGATATCAAGTCCAGTTGAATACCCATGATCAAGAAGATTGATGGGGAGATTTTAAAATATCTCCTTTAAAGTCAACCGCCGCCAACAATTGTGACAATTTCCAGCTGGTCTCCCTGCCGCATTTGAGTCTGGTTCCAAAACTGCCGATGGAGAATTTCACCATTGTATTCTACCGCCACCAGGCGCGGATTTAAGCCTAGCTGTTCTAATAGCTGGGGTAGTTTAGTGTCACAAGAACAGGTCCGGGATTCACCATTAACTTCAAGGGTAATTTGAGTTGTGTTGTTAGATATCATCAGCTAATATTTACCAGCAAGCTATTCAAAATTAGTCACTATTACTTATTACCTAACATGTCTAACTATTATCTAGTTTTAGGACATTAGGGTTTAGAAACGCCAGCTTCAAGAGATCGAAGAGTGTGCTCTCGTTTGAGCTGGGACAGAAAATATTGAGTAACTAGAGTCGGTTGTTCCGCCTCCATGATCCCCCGCACAACCGCCACTCGTTGAGCTCCTGCATCCAAGACATAGTTTAAATTGTTTGGATCAATTCCCCCAATTGCAAACCATGGAATTGTAGCATGCTCTTTAGCATACTTGACATAATCCAAACCAGCTGCTGCCTTATTGGGTTTAGTGGGGGTTTCATAAACCGGTCCGACACCAATATAATCTGCCCCTTCAGCAATTGCCCGGTGTAGTTCATCAGGGTTAGTAGTCGAGCAACCAATGATACGCTGGGACCCGAGTAGCTGCCGTGCTAACGCAATTGGCACATCTTGTTGTCCGATATGAACCCCATCAGCCTCCACTGCCAGAGCTAAATCTACCCGGTCATTCATAATAAACAAAGCACCGTAGTGATGGCACAGCTGGCACAGTTTCTGAGCATCAGCCAGTTTGTCCCCATCATCTGCTTGTTTTTCCCGGTACTGTACCAAGGTTAGTCCACCTTGGAGGGCAGCCTCTACTTTGGCAAACCACTGGTCTGACAAGGATGTAATCAAGTAGAGATGCGATCGCTCTAGCAACTGATGACGCTGATATCCCAGTAAATTGCTTTCTAGGGTGTAAACCCGATAGCGCATCTGCTTAAAGGCGATCCCCATCTGAGCATCGTATAGCTTACCATATTCTTCCAACACCCGTAGTGCTTCTTGCACCCGACACAAATTAGCCTGTAAAAGCTGCTGAATGCTGGAACGTCGTTCTTCCTGGGGATGAGTTAGTCCAGTTCCTGGATCCCCTGAGGTATCTCGGAAGATCCTGATTTCCGAGCTGTGCCAACGGGCTAATTCCTGGCGCATTTCCTTGCACTCCCCAGCCATCTGGGCGCTGTTGAGACCAAAGCGGCACCACTCCTCAATAATTCGCAAGCCTTCTCTAGCTCGGTCTAAATTTGCATCCAAAATTCGGCAAATCGCCGCTTTTTGAACCATAATGCCGCTGTCTTGCTCTTCCATTACTAACTACTCCATTATTATCTATCCTAACAGTGGATGGAAAGCTTGTTTCTGTGGTCAGTAACCTTTAGCAACGGACACATTTCAAGTGATAAATGATTACAAATAGATTACAACTATCCTAGTTTATGGATACGATCAAGCTTGACATTCAACTCAACTGTTATGTCAAATTCCATGAACATTGGACTAAAGGAGAACAGCCATGAGTTTGATCATAATTAACACTATAGAATTAACTATTTACCTTCGCTTAGCGTGGCCCAAGGCCAATCCCGTAGCGTGGCCCAAGGCCAATCATTCCCACTGCCATCACCAACATCACCAACATCAGCCTAGACCCTTTGATCTTGGGTTACCAGTAACAACGATTTTGCTGGGATTAACCTTTAGCATCTTCAGCCAAGTTATCCCTTCAAAAATGGTGCCACTAGGATTAGGAGGAACCACAGCTTTAGCCCAATCAACTCAGGATGATCGGGGAATCAAAATGGATTATACCATAGAAAGCAAATTTTTGTTTGTAAACCCAGTTACCGGAAACGACAGTAGTGGTGATGGCACCCAGGATTCACCGTTGAAAACTATCACTCAGGCGCTACAAGCTGCCCAGACCAATACTGTGATTGTACTCTCTAGGGGTATCTACAGCAGTGAAATGGGTGAAACCTTCCCCCTACTTCTGAAACCCGGTATCAAGCTACAGGGCAACCCCCGCACTAGAGGTCACGATGTGGTGATTCGCGGCGGTGGTACCTTTGTTAGTGCCACGGCTGCTAGTCACGATGTCCTAATCGTAGGTGCTGACCAAACAATTATTTCTGGCGTAACCCTTAACAATACTAATCCAGAAGGTTATGGTTTGTGGCTGGAAGTCGGTTCGGTTTTAGTGGAAGACAATACCTTAACTGGGAATAGCAAAAGCGGGATTGCTGTGGAGGGAAATAGTACACCAACAATTCGCAGTAACTACTTCTACAAGAATAAAGGAAATGGGCTCAGCATTTACGGAACCTCAAACACTCAAGTGGATGACAATGTATTTGAAAATAATGACTTAGGAATTCTGATTGCCGAAAACGTTGCACCCCATATCGTTAATAATCGCATCACTGGCAATAAAAATGGGGTAGTGGTTGAAACCAATGCTCAACCATTTTTCCAGAATAACCTGATTGAAAATTCCCAACTGGATGGATTAGTCCTCAAGGTGGGAGCTAATCCGGATTGGGGAAATTCAACAGAATCAACAAACAATACATTAAACAATAAATTAAACAATATATTTCGAGGGAATGGGCGGTTTGATATTAACAATCAGGACTCTGAGCCTACTGTGATCGCTTTTGGTAATCAGCTAGAAAAGGAAACTAACAGTGAGGTGAATTCAGGGAAAACTGACAAGGATATCATTCAAGAGTCGAAGCTTGAAACACCAGCTATGAGTAAACCAGCTGTTAGTAAACCAGCTAGTACTTCTGATGGTTCTGACAACCAAGCCGTTGTCATGGCAGAAAACTCTAATCACTCACAGAAGACTACGCCTAATTCTCAGGAGAATCCCACCACCCCCAGCCAAGTCGTCCCATCTCAACCGCCTGCCGAAAAGGAACCTACAAAGGAATCTACATCTGCTCAGGTCTCAGCAGCTTCATTTCCTATTCCATCGAGTTTGGAGCCTCAGCTATCTACCTCGACTGATAACATCGGCAAAGACGCAGCTCTAGATAATTCTGCAAGTACTGAATCTTCTAGACCAGCAGCAAGGTCTCAAACTGAGAGTCAGCAAACCTCTGAAACCCAACAGCCTTCTGATGCTAGGACTCAACGGTCACATTCTGAACCCCTGACACCCCTGACTCTGAAAGTTATTCAAAATCAGGAGCAGTCATCTTTTGAGGAACCAACATCTCCAGCCAAACCAGGAGAGGATTCTAGCAGTTTTACTCCAGCTTCACCGTCACAGGATGTGATTGATGGGTCAAGTGACAGTTCAAAACCGACATTAGAAGCAGCCTCGACTGAGGAGGTTAACGTTATGATGTCAATGTCTAGTCAGATCAGTACACCGGTTAATCAAAATACTAGTAATCAAAATACTAGTGCTAGCTCCAATTCAGGTAGCTCAATTCCAGTGTTTTCTACAAGTACCCAATCAAACTCGGAACAAAGGGGACCTCAAGGGAATAATCCTACTTCAGCTCTACCCAGTCAGGGTTACCGGATTTTGGTAAATGCTGAGAGTGAGCAGCAACAAGATTTAATGCGATCGCTAATTCCCGATTCTTTCCTGACCTCCTTTCAAGGAAGAACTGTGATGCAAGCCGGATTGTTCACAACCCTGGAAAATATTGATCGGGTTCTGAAATTACTCAGTAGTTATGGTTTGAGCACCACTATTGTGCCTCTGAATTACTGATCAGACCAAGGAGGGAATAATTTTATTTCTATTTTAAAGGGATTCCAGAGAAGTTAGGATATTGACGATCTCTGTTGACTATCTATTGAATAAAATAAATTCCCGGAGCAATTCTAAAAGCTCTGATGAAATCTCATGACCCATATCTAATTCTCTGTACTGCACTGCTGCTCCCAAGTTGAGCAAATAATCTCGTAACCGGTGAGCAGCACTTAAAGGAACAACCGTATCTTGTCTACCATGAACAATTAGAATGGACGGCAACGATGAATCAACCTTTTGAGGGGTTTGATGCATATAGCCACTCAAGGAGGCTAAACCTGCCAGGGGTAAGGTCAACCCTACATCTAGAGCCATTGCCCCACCTTGAGAAAAGCCACACAAAATTGTGGAGGACAAAGGAATACCTGTAAAACCTTGGAGAGAATTGAGCCAGTAGGTCAAGCGCTCTTCGCTTTCTTCTAATCCCCGATAGTCGTCTCTTGCCAAGTCGTACCACATTCTGCCACCAGTTACCTGAGGGTGGCTAAAAGGAGCATCGGGAATTAAAAATTGGGTGTTGGGCAAGTTTAACGATGGCACTAGAGATGCCACAGCTTGAGCATTAGCACCCCAACCGTGTAACGCTACGACCAATCGTGCTGGTCGTTGACCGTTTGGTGGTGGAATTGAAATCGCTTCGAGAGACAGGCCTCTTACTCCTGAAGAACACAACGGATCAGCATTCCAGATAGATGGGCTGAACTAGCGCACATTGACCCTCTCCCCTAGGGAGTAGGTTTGGGGAATTAATCGGGGCTGCAACTAAAGATAAGCCGAATAGCGAACTTTATGGCGCGCTTTTCTGGTTTCAGCCCAAGATATCTGTTAGTCTGAGAATCCTATCACCAATCCGCTACATTTGTAAAGCTGTCGTGCTTTAGGATAATGTGGCGAACGCTATCAACAGTAATGGCTCCCTCATTCTTGAACTTGGTGAGCAGTCGGGTAACTGTAACCCGCGTCGTTCCAATTGCATTGGCTAAATCCTGATGAGTAAGACGCATGCCAATCCGAATCCCTTCTGGTACTGGCTCACCAACTTCCCGTTTTAATAGCAATAGTAAATGTTGTAGGCGTACCTCAACCCGGCGCTGACCCGAGATTGCTAACAGGATCTCTGTCTGTCGCATCCGACGCACTAGTTGGGGTAAAATGGTCTGGGCTATATAGGGAGAATTGTTGATTTCAGCTAAAGAATACCATTTGAGACGGACATCAGATAGGGCGATTGCCTGATAAGTTGACAGGACAGAAAACCAATTACCAAAGAATGCAGAAGACTCTGCCCAACCCAACCATATCTCCTCCCCTTCTGGGGAAAGGGTACTCAGCTGGACTCGGCCCTCGTCTACCTCCCAAACACCCTGTGCTACTAGAGGGATCTGCTCACCCCTAGCGTAAAAATGCAATCGGCGTTTAACCTTTGGCTCTTGCTGCTTTCTCTCTAGAATTGCTCTCGAAAATTGGTGCATAGGGGCAACAAGGCGTGAATACTTTCCCTACCTTAAGGCAATAAGGTAAAGGGTCGGTAATCAAGAGATTAAGCCATTACTAGAAAACAAAACACTGAAAGCCCCGCACCTTTAGGTCGGGTCAGAAGTTACCGCAAAAACAAGGCAGCCTTTATGGTTGGTCGGCTATGGGTAAAAGGGTTAAAACTTTATGATTAAGGCTGCCTTGTTTTAAGGTTTCGTCTCCGGGATGAAAGTGTAAGCGCGACTTTAGTCGCCGTGAAAAAGATTGAATTATGGTTTGACAGTTTTCGCTAAGCGTGTTAGCGTAATAATAGAACAGAAGAGGTCGAGTTCTGATGATCATAATTGAGCTGAAAGCCTACGGTAAACCGTATCAATACCAAGCTATTGATGAAGGGATTCGGACGGTCAAGTTTATCCGCAATAGTTGCATCCGTTTATGGATGGATAATAAGGGAACAGGGAAATACGACCTTAGTAAATATTGCAAGATACTAGCCAAGAATTTCCCGTTTGCTAATGAACTAAATTCTACCGCCCGACAAGCTGCGGCTGAAAGAGCATGGTCATCAATTTCTCGCTTCTTTGAAAACTGCAAGAAAAAAGTATCTGGGAAGAAAGGCTATCCCCGTTTTCAGAAACACTGTAGGTCGGTTGAGTATAAGCAATCAGGATGGAAACTTTACCCTGACAAAAAATCAATCACTTTCAGTGATAAAAAAGGAATTGGGAAGCTAAAACTCAAAGGGACCTGGGACTTGTGGCGCTTTGACAAAAAGCAAATCAAACGAGTTCGTATAGTCAAAAGGGCAGATGGTTACTACGTTCAGTTTTGCATCTCTGTCGATGTAAGTGAACAGTTGGAGCCAGCAGATGCCACCGTAGGATTGGACGTAGGGCTAAAAGAATTCTATACCGATTCTAGGGGTAATACTGAACCTAACCCCCGTTTTTACAGGACGGGGGAAAAGCGATTAAAGTTTTATCAACGCCGGGTTTATCGGAAAAAGAAAGGCTCTACTAACCGTAAGAAAGCAATTAATAGACTAGGTAAACAGCACCTCAAAATAAGTAGGCAGCGTGAAGAACATGCCAAGAGACTGGCACGTTGCGTAATCCGGTCTAACGACCTGGTCGCCTATGAAGATTTGAGGGTAAAAAATCTAGTTAAAAACCACTGTTTGGCTAAGTCTATTAACGATGCTGGTTGGTATCAGTTTAGGAAATGGTTAGAGCATTTTGGGAATAAATTTGGTAGGGCTACTGTCGCAGTTAATCCTGCCTACACAAGCCAGAACTGCTCAGAATGCGGCGAAGTAGTCAGGAAGTCACTATCTACTAGGACTCACG